>CAYRFY010000284.1:257-9700 GCA_964423635.1 uncultured Armatimonadia bacterium
GGCGGCATTGCACTGGGTGCGCAGCGAGCTGTCGGCGTAGGCTTTCAGTAGGGCCCCGCCCATCGGGGTGCCGTGGCGTGTGATCCGACCGCTAATGATGGCCGGGAGCATACCTTCGGCCAGACGCGGGCCGGCCGAGCCGTCGGTAGCGCTGACAAGCCGCCCCCCCTCGCCCACCGACCAACTCAGGAGAATCTGCATGTCCTGCAGAGTCTGGTCGCTGTCAAGCTCCATGAGCGGGAGTGAAGGCCCCATGGCCGCGTGATAGCCATACAGGCCGGCCAGGTTGCCCTCGCCGATGGCCGGAGTGTCGCCGCGGGCCTCGATGACGATGAACTGGTACACATTGCTGGAAGCCACGAGGGTGAACTTGCCGTCGGCGTCTATAGCGGCGACCCGCGGCTGACGCAGAGGGGCGGCCGGGAGCAGGAGGGCGAAGCGAGGCCCCTGCGCCGGCTCGGATGAACCGACTGAGCCGCTGAGTGTCACATCGTTTGCGCCCGGGTCTGTCGCGGCCACCGGTACCTGAGTTGGGGTGAGCTTCATCTCCGCATCCATCTCAGCCACGATGGGGATGGTGAGGTACAGGCCGGAGGCCTTCTCATCAACGATCAGGGCCTGCGGTCGATTGCGGGGATTGCTGACCCCATAGAACCCCAGGCCATCCCCGGGGCTCAGCCGCTTGTTGTCGTCCTGATCGGAGAGCACCATGATGTAGTAGGTGCCCGGGTCCAGGACGAGACCGATGCTGCCGCCCGAGCCCCCGGTGGGATACTCGGCGACCAGTTGCTTCCAGGTGGGATCGGAGTAGACCTTGACGTAGGTGGTTGTCAGGTCCTGCCCCGGCCACAGCACAATCCCTGCGATGGGCACACCGCGCTGGAGGATATCCTCCTCCCCGTCGGCGGCGGGGGCCTGTGTCCCTTGTGCGCAGGCGACACCGACAAGTGTGAGTAACAGCAAAGCGGTGCAGGTGGTCTTGTGCATGGGGGGACCTCTTCCGGGAGTCGTGGATGTAGGGCTTGTCTGCGGGGGAAACAGGAGCAGTTTGCCGGCGGCGCGCACGGTCGGCGCCCCGTCTCGTTTCGGCACCCAGTGAGTCAGACATTGGGAGGGTCAGACAAGTCTTGCCAGCAGGCGGTCCAGCTCGGTCTTGTACAGCGGGAAGGCCAGCTCAGGCTCGGCGAGTTGCGGGTGCCACTTCTTCTCCCACTCCAGCGAAAGCATGCCGGCATAGCCGATGTCCTTCAGGCCCTGGAGGAAGCCCATCAGTGGCAGGTCACCCTCGCCCAAGAGCGTGTAGCTCACGGTACCCTCGCGCTGGAAGCCGTCCTTGAGGTGGACGTGGAGGATGCTGGGGCCGATGGCGGCGAGGGAGGCGGCCGGCGTCTCGCCGTGGCGGTAGGAGTGGTGGAAGTCCCAGATGCCCCCGAGAGCCGAGTGGTCTACGGCCTCCAGGACCATAGCCACCTCATCTCCGCGGCACCAGGCGTCGTGGGTTTCCAGGCCGATGGCGACACCGTGGTCCGAGGCGCAGCTACAGGCCTCGCGAAGGGCGGGGCCGATGAGCGCCAGTGTCTCCCGGCGATCGCGGCCCTCGGGCAGATTGCCTCCGAACACGCGGACGATGGGACAGCCGATGGCCGCGGCCGCAAGGATGTACGCCCGGCACTCCTCCAGCGCCGCGTCGGGCCGGGAGAAGGAGGCCGAGCTGCCCAGGACTGCCACCCGACAACCGCTCTCTGCTAGACCTCGCAAGAACTCCGAGCCGGGCTGCAGGTGTGGGCTTGCGGGCACATTCATCTCGCCCTCGAGGCCGCGGATCTCGAGGCCCGCAAAGCCGATTCCGCGGACGGCGCCAAGAACCTGCCGAGTGGTCCAATCCGGGCAGCCGAGAGTGGAGAAGCAGGGCTTCACCGGTCCTCCTCCTGTGCCGCGGGGACCTGAGTGTCCCCGGTCAGCGTGTGGTCCAGGATTTCCACCTGCAGCAGGTCCAGAGAGCGTGCGGCGGCAAGACCGATCTTGGAGATTGCCTCGAGGTCCAGGCTGCCGTCGGCCAGGCGAATGTGGCCGGCGTCCACCTCCAGCTCGCCCCAGGCCGGGTCCATCTCCACCCACTGCCCCGCGTGGATCTCGTTCCAGGCGTGATAGTAGAAGGAATTGTGGGCGTAGGCCACTCCAACCACCATCCTGGCGGGTATACCCACGGCCCCGCACAGAGCCCCGGCGAGGATCGCGTGCTCGGTGCAGTCCCCGCTGAGCTCCTGAAGAACCTCCAGCGCCGAGACCGGTCGCGGCTCGCTCCTGACCTTGGTCACGTGCTCGTAGACCCAGCGCACGATCTTGCCCGCCGCCTTCTGAGCATCTGTCTCCTCACCGACGATCTCTCGGGCCCTGGCGACGAGGGTGGGATGGTCGGTCTGAGCGATGTCAGAGGTCTTGGTGTAGGCGGCAAGATCGGGATCGGCGACCGGGAACGCCGCGCCGTCGGGCGCGGCGACGCCCCGGATGATGCTCACGATGGCCGCCTCACCGTCGGCCTGTACAGACTGCCGAGAAGAGGAAGGGATCAACTCCGCCGCTTCCTGGGGCCCTGCGGTGATACGGGCCCGCAGGCTCTGGAGCCGGCGGGGGTCAGGTATCTCGCGGTTGGCCGGAATCTGGGCGGAGAGCATCAGGGGCGCCGCGGCGGCCAGAGCCTCCTCCTGTGTGGCCCGCTGCAGCTTCATGTCCAGCACCGCGGGTGTGCTGATGGAGACCGGCGTGCCGTCGGGGGCGATGACCGTGATGATCTCGATGGGGAGCCGCTGCCGGCGGGTACTGACGACGAAGGCCTCGGTACCGTCCGGCAGAGCCGTGGTGCCGGTGATGGTGACGGTGTGGGAGTCCAGGGCCACGAGTTCGGGGTCGAAGGCGTCGAACTTCAGGGTGTCGCCCACCCGCGCTTCGCCGCGGGCGATGGCAACGGCCATGTCCATGTCCGAGCCAAACATCTCTGTGAGGGGCAAGGACTTGTGGGTGTCGGTGCCGCCGGCGCTGACATCCACCTCGATAGCGTCGGGCAGCACCCGAGCGCGCACGGTGCGAGAGCGCCCGAACTGGTTGCTGGAAAGCTCCGTCCGCAGCAGGTGGAGGTTGGAGTCGAAGGTGGAGACCGCCTGACTCTCGAGGGGCAGAGCACCGGTGCCCTGCTGCAACTGAACCTGCGCCTGCATGGCGTCCTCGACCCTCAGAAGGGGGCCGTCGGGGTCCTCCTCGTCAACGGTGATCTTTGTGTAGGCATAGCCCACGCGCTGTCCCATAATGGACACCGTGTACCACAGCTCGCCCTCCAGCGCTCTGGCGTCCTGCACCGTTGCCGCAGTGGCCGCGCTGAGCGCCCCGAGGAGGGCGGCGGCGATGAATGGAGGGTGTGACCGGTTCCGCCGGAGCCCGTGGGGGCCGCGAGTCAGAGACAGTCGTGCGAACATGCGATCACCTGCAGTCTCGGTCGGGTTCACTCCTGGCGCGAATCCGTTGCCACTTCCTCATCTGTTGTCTCGTCCCGCTCCATCGCCTCTCTCCCGTCCTCTACCGCGACAGGGTCCGTTGCCTCACCATCGTCCGCCACCGGGTCCTCATCGGCGCCGGCCTCGTGGCCGGCCTGATCCGCGGCGGCTTCGGCCGCGGAGCCGTCCTCGTCCAGCGGATCGCCGTTGAGGTTGAGTTCCTCCTCGGCCGAGGGCAGGAGCAGACGATGGAAGGCGCGGATGATGTTCGGGTCGAATCGGCGGCCGGCTTCGGCCTGCAGGATCTCCAGAGCAGAGGCGCGGGTGAGTCCCGCACGGGCGAACGACTCGGGGTTGATGAGACGCTCGTAGGCGTCTGCCACGGCCACGATCCGCGCCAGGAGCGGAATCTCCTCACCCGCCAGCCCCTGAGGGAACCCGCTGCCGTCCCAGTTCTCATGGTGGGCGATGACGACGGGGAGAGCGTCCTGCAGGAACCCCACGGGCTGCAGAATACTGCGCCCGATCAGAGGATGCATGCGATAGAACACCTCGGACTCGGGCCCCTCACCGGAGGGATCGAAGGCGCTTTCGGCCACCCCGATCTTGCCGATGTCGTGCAGCATCGCGCCGAAGCGCAGGACCTCCAGGTCATCATCGGAGACACCCAGCTCGCGGGCGAGCCGCACGGCCAGCTCCGTCACGCGTTCCGAGTGGCTGTAGGTGGCGGAGTCCTTGGCCTCGATGGCGATGGTCAGCGCCCTCACGGTCTCGAAGTAGTTGCGCCGGATGTCCTCATAAAGCTCGGCGTTCTCGATGGCGATGGCCGCCTGCCGCGCGAAGGCCTGCAGCAGCCTGATCTGGTGCGCATCGAAGCGGCGCGGTCTGCCGCAGTAGACTCGAATCACGCCACGCGGCTGGTCCTTGATGGTCAGGGCCACCGACAAGACCGACACGATCCCCTCGCGCTCGGCCTCCTTTGGGTACTGGAACCGCTGATCCCGCCGGACGTCGGCGATCTGCAGCACGTTGTTGGCGAGTACCTCCTGGTCCATCGGGCTCTGGGCAACGGACACGGGCCCCTTGGCGGCGTACTCCTCGCTCAGTCCGCTGTAGCTTGTGAGGTCCAGCTCTCCGGTGTTCCTGTTCAAGAGCCGGATGGCGCAGGCCTTGGCCTCCGTTACCGCCACGGCGTTCTCGGCGATGAGGTCCAGCACGCCGCGGAGCCGCAGAGTGGAGGTGATGCTGCGCGCCACCTCGTACAGCCGCCTCGTCTCGTTGATCCTGCGCTTGAGGGTGCTGGAGACGCGGGAAGCGACAAAGGCGATGATGTAGAAGATCAGCAGGCGCAGTAGATAGTCCCAATGCCCCTGAGGCACCGGGTCGCCGTTGCTGTACTCCGCGGGCATCCAGGGCCCACAGAAGGCAGCACACAGAATGGCGCAGGCAATGCCGCCGTAGTCGCCGAAGGCGAAGGCGGCATACATGATAGGGATGTAGTAGAAGTGCACGGCGATGCCGTTGGTGCCTGTGAGGTACACAAGCACCGACACGGCACCGACGACGAGCACCAGGGAGGCCACGGAGACCCCCCAGGGGACGTTTGCAATGCGGCGCACTGACTCACCTCCTGGCTGTACCCGACGGCATCGAGCGGCCCGCGCCCCCGACGGCGCCGGCGGACGGCGTCAGACGCGGGCTCAGCGCACTTTGGTACCGGGCTCGACGTCGCGGTCGAAGGTCACCAGCGCCAACGGGACTTTGTCACCCGCCGCCAGAAGCATGCCGTTCGACTGGACACCACGGATCTTCGCGGGCTCCAGATTGGCCACCACCACCACGCTGGCATCCAATAGCTCCCTGGCGCCAAAGGCCTCAGCCAGCCCGGCCACCACGGTCCGCGGCTCCTGCTCCCCCACGTCCACGGTGAGCTTGTAGAGCCGGTCGGCCTCCGGAACGCTCTCCACGTTGATGATCTTGCCCACTCGCAGATCGAGCTGCGAGAACTGCTCGTAGGACACGCTAGCCACTTTGGGCCCCTCCTTGGGTGTCTCCTTCGCGCTCGGGGCCGCTTTGGCCTTCGCCTGTGCCTCGAGAGCCGACAAGTCCACGCGGGGGAAGATAGGGTCGCCCTTGGCGGTCATCGTCCCGGGAGGCAGCAGCCCTGCGCGACAGTTGTCCCAGGTCATCAGGTCGTCCCGCCCGGCCAGCCCCAACTGCCGCCAGACCTGTTCCGAAGCCGCGGGCATCACGGGCGACAGCATCGTGGCCACGATGCGGATCAAGTCCAGAATGTCGTAGAGCACCGCGGCCAACTCCGCCTGCCTCCCCTGCTTGTGCAGCGACCACGGCTCCTTCTCATCGATGAACTTGTTCCCCGCCGCCAAAAGCTCCCACACCGTCTCCAGAGCGCCCCGAAAGTCGGCCCTCTCCAGCGCCGTCTCCACGCGTCCGCGCACGTCTGCCACCGACTCCGAGAAGGCGCCGGCGCCCTCGCCGGGGGCGGGTACGACACCGTCGAGATACCGCTGCACCAGGGGCAGTGAACGGTTCAGGATATTGCCCAGGTCGTTGGCCAGATCGGCGTTGAACCGTCCCAGCAGGGCATGGGTTGAGAAGCTCCCATCCAGTCCGAACTGCACCTCGCGCAAGAGGAAGTAACGCACCGCATCCACGGCCACCTCCTGCGAGCAGCCCGACACCTCCGCCAGCCTGCTTGCCTCCTCACGCAGGTACACCACGTTGCCCCGCGACTTGCTGATCTTGTCGCCCTTGTCCGAGACCCACCAGCCGTGGGCCAGAAGCCTGCGCGGCAGGGGGAGACCCAGGGCCATGAGCATCGCGGGCCACAAGGTGGCGTGGAACCGGGGGAGGATGTCCTTGCCCATGAGCTGGGCATCCGGGGGCCACAACTGTTCATCCAGGTCCGGATAGCCCGCTACGGTGAGGTAATTGATGAGCGCATCGAACCAGACATAGACGACCTGGTCCTCATCTCCCGGAACCGTGACACCGAACCCGCCGCCGGCGCGGCTGATACACATGTCACGTAGCCCGCTCTCGATGAAGGCCACCACCTCATTGCGCCGCCCCTCGGGCTGGATGAACTCCGGGTTCTTCCGGATGTGCTCCAGCACCGCCTCGGCGTAATGGGAGCTGCGGAAGAAGTACGCGGGCTGGGAGACCTCCTGCACCGGGCGGCCACAGTCGGGACAGTTGCCGTCCACCAGATCGCTCTCGCGCAGGTAGGTCTCGTCGGGCAGACAGTACCAGCCCTGATACTCGGAGCGGTAGATATCCCCGGTCTCCAGGAGTTTCTCGAACACATGGGCCACCGCGCGCCGGTGGGCAGGCTCCGTGGTACGAATGAAGCGGTCATACTCGATGTGCAAAGAGCGCCAGGCCGTGGAATACTCGGCGGAAAAGCCGTCTAGAAACTCCATGATCGGCCGCCCCGCCTCCTCGGCGGCCCGCACGTTCTTCTGGGCATGCTCGTCCACACCGGTGGCAAACAGCACCGTGCGGCCCCTCAGACCTTGATACCGAGCCAGCGTGTCGGCCATGATCGTGGTATAACCGGTACCGATGTGAGGCTTGGCGGTGACGTAGTAGATCGGGGTGGTGATGTAGAAAGTCTTGTCCTCGCGCGGGTCTGAAGGCATCTTGGGTCCCCTATACTGTGAGAGCATGCGAGCGCCACCGGCTGCGGCGCGATAGTGACGAGCAAGGCCCGGAGGGGTCGGAAGACGTCTCCAGGGCATCCGCCGGCGACACCGCCGCGGGTGTCGGGCACACGGCGGCAACGAGATCACCGGCCTCCGGACGCTAGCGGCGGCAGCCGGCGCAACTGGTGGCGGTGCAGGAGGCACAGCCGCCGCTGCCGGCCACGGAACTTCCGGCGCCGGAGCCGTCGCTGATACGGCCGGCGCACACCGACATCACTCTGCGGCACCGGGCGCTGCCGCAGGAGGGGCACTTGGTTTCACTGTCGCGGTCGCCGCGCGAGCGCAGGAGCTCGAACACTTCACTGCAGGACTTGCACTCATACTCGTACAGGGGCATCAGTCTGAACCTCCGTCGCTCTTTCCCCCGGCCCCGCCGGGCTTGTCACCGCCGCCGGGCTTGGACGGCTTGCGCCTACGCCAGCGCCGAGTGGAGGAGCGCTTCTGCTCGTCGCCCGACTGGTCGCCGGCGCCGGACGGCTCCTTGTCGCCGCGCGAGGGCCTGTTCGCCGAACGGGCCCTGTCGGGATCCGAGGGTCCGGACGCGCCGGCTTCGGGAGCGTTGCGCCCGGAGGGCGGCCGACGCCGCGAACGCGGCGTGGACTGTTGTCCCCTATCCGACGCGGGGGCTTCGGGCGCGGCACCTTCGGACCGGGCGGCCGACGTCGTGCCGGCCTCCTGGCCGGCGGCCGCGGGGCGTTTCTTGCGTCTGCCGCGTCTGCGTTTCTTCTCCCCCGTCGCGCCCTCTGTGGGGGCGCTCGGGCGCTCCTCGGCCTCCCGGGCCTCGGCGGGCCTGTCTGCCTCTCGGGGCTTGTGCGGGGCCGCGGGCTCGGCTCCCGAGGCGGTCTCCGGCTCCGTCGGTCTGGCGCGACGTCCGCGCCTGGGCTCCCGCATGGTGGCCTCGGGCACGGACTCCTCAAGGCTCGTGGAACGCCGGGGGGGCGATGATCTCTCCGGTGTCCTGGTCTCGGGTGTCCTGGTCTCGGCGACCGGCGCCGTCGGCTCGGCCGGGAGCTGTTCGGAGACCAGTAGCCAGTGCCCGCGCATCTTGCGCAGCTCCGCCGCCGGCACCTCGACCGACTGGATGCCGTCGTTGTCCTGGAACTGTACGGTGACCATCTCGCGCAGCAGGGCGACGCCCTTGACCACGCCCACCTTCCCCGGCGCCCGAACCTCATCACCGTTTTGCGGCAGTCGTGCGGCCAGTTCCTTGTATACCTCGTGCTCGAAGCGCAGGCAGCACATGAGGCGGTCGCAGATGCCGCTGATCTTGGCCGGGTTCAGCGGCATCCCCTGGTCCTTGGCTACCTTGATCCCGACGGGGTCGAAGGTGCGTAGCCACTGGGCGCAGCACAGCGGCCGCCCGCAGGGGCCCAGCCCGCCGATCATCTTCGCCTCGTCGCGAACGCCGATCTGCCGCAGCTCGATGCGGCAGTGGAAGGTCTCCGCCAGGTCTCGCACCAGGGCGCGGAAGTCCACGCGCCCCTCGGCACTGAAGAAGAACACCAGCCGCTGCCCGTCGAAGGTGTAGTCGGCATCGATCAGCTTCATCGGCAGGCTGTGCTCGGCGATCTTCTTGTTGCACAGCGCCTCGGCTTCCCGTTCCCGCTCGCGGAGGCGCTCTTCCCGCCGTACATCGTCTTTGGTAGCTCGTCGGACCAGGGGCTTCAGCGGCTTGTCCCGCTCGTCCTTGTCAAGATGCCGCTTGACCACAACAACCTCGCCGATGTCCACCCCACGCTCGGTACGGGCCAGCACTTGGTCACCCGGAGTGACACGCACCCCGTTGGGAGCGAAGGAATACACCTTGCCCCCCCTGCGGAACGTAACACCGACCGCCCTGGCCTCCTGCTGCTCTCGCTTGGTGCATTCTGCCATATACCTGTCCGCCCGTCTGAGATACCACTGGATGCGAGGCGGCCGGTGGCCGCCGTCTGCTGTTGGACTCCGTGCGGCGGTCATGATGCCCGCCGCTGTTGGCCGTGCTTCCCTCTCCCCGCCGCGTGCGGCAGGGATCTTGACAAACGACAGGACGCGTCTCCGCCGAGCGGGAGGCAGCAGAGCCTGGTGGTGAAGTCCCGTACCCAGAGCCGCGAAGCTCACGGGCCTCGCCCATCTACGGCGTTGGCCGGTCGTCCGTGTCTGGCCAGCACGATCACTGCCCTGTGGAGACCATGCAGTCACACAACAGTTGCCCGCCAACGGCCGCCATGCCGGCGCTCACACGGCCCAA
>CAYRFY010000285.1:0-9689 GCA_964423635.1 uncultured Armatimonadia bacterium
CCCTCGGGCCGGTCGCACTCGGCGGCGATGCCCCGGCGCCCTGCCCCGCAAGCCAATCTCCTCGGGTGATCTCGGACGAGTATGTCGGACCGGCTGCTCGGGCAACGAATGCCTCATCTCTTGCGGTGGCGGGCGTGCCCTGCGCCGCACTCAGCGGACCTCTGCACTGACGACATCGGTGTACGGTACCAGACTGACCCAGCGTCGCGAGTCGGCGGCCGGGGCTGTGAGGGCGATCTCGCACGAGCGGCCCGGACCAACCTGGTCTGCGGGGAGGGTCACGAGGAATAGGCCGAAGGTATCCTCGTTGGTCGCGCGACGGACCAGGTAGTCCAGTCGCAGGCTCCCGTCGGGGCTGGACCATCGCGTCGACTGCGTCGCGAAGGGGAAGCTCAGACGCTGCTTGCCATCGACCCACAGCGAGAAGGGGCCGCCCTCGGGCTGCGATCTCCAGCCGATGCCGCCGGCCCACACGAAGGTAACGGTCTTGTGAGGCCAGCCTTCCGGCAGCGGCGCCGTCTGCCACGCCACCCGCTGCTTGCCGTCGGTCTGGCGCACCGGATGGGTGTCCACATCGTCCTCGCGGTACGATTGCCACGGCGCGGCGCCCTCGGTGCTCTCCAGCAGCCTGCTGAAGCCCTCCACCCATGTGGCTGAGTCCGGCAGCGCGAACCGAGCCACCTGCCGGCGCAGATACGAGAGCGGCAGCCTCCGCTCCGGGCGGAACTCGTCGCTTCCCGCGTATCGTAGCAGGCTCTGGTACATGCACTCGGCCGCCGGGTCCGCCTCCCTGGCCTTCGCCGACAGGTTCATGGTGCTCACCAAAAGCCGCCCGTGGCCGACTTTGGCCTCGAACAGGTACGCCTTCTTGGCCATGCGCCACGGCACGTCCAGGCACCAGATGATGGGCTCCAGGTTGCCCGGCACATCGTCGAGCATCACTACCGGTCGGCTGTGCAGGAGTGTATGGGCCTGCAGATCGCCGTAGCCGTCGGAGGGGAAGCCGCGCAGCGCCGGGTGGGCCGAGAGCATGCTGCCATATACGTGGTCCCGCTGTTCGTCGCCTTTCCACCAGGCGGTCTTGAAGGAGGCGGTGAGAGTGGGGAACACCCCGGCGTCGCTGATGAGCAGCACGGCGGCCCCGTCACGCAGGGCCTTGAGAGTACGCTCCGAGAGCATGGAGGTCACCAGGACGTCGGGAGACTGTCCCTCTGCCGGTGGAAACACCCACACATCCCAGGAGTTCTCTACTCCGCCACAGCGGGCCTGGAGCCTCAGCTTCTGGGGGGCGGCCAACTGTGGAGCCTCGATGGCTCCCGTCCACGGGCCCACCAGCCCTCGGGCACCGACGTTGGCGGGCGGCTGCAACGTTACGCGGTTGCCGCCCAGGCTCACCGTGACCTGCGACAACGCCGGAGCCTCGCGGGGCCGGAAGTCGGATAGATAGATGGGCAAAGAGATGTTCTCGCCGCAGCGGTAGCTCACCCGGTCGCGATCCCACAGCAAGGCCGCCTCACCGTTGTACCGCAGGGCCTTTTCGGGCGTGATCTCCCGGGCACGGTCGAATTGGTCCACGAAGCCGGTGCTCTGGGTCCAGTAATCGCGGAACAGCCACTGGTGATAGCCGTCGATGCAGGGCCCCAGTCGGGCGGCCTCGATATTGAGCTTGATCAGGCTCGCCTGCAGCTTGCGTGAAACCCGCAGCATCTCCGGCAGCCGGTCCTGTAGTCCCTGACGCCGCACCGCAGCGGCCATCTGCTGCAGCCAGAAGGGCCGGATCGCCCCGGTGTACAGGGAACTGTCCGCCGGGTCGGGCAGCACGGAGAGGTTGCTCATCTCGTGCACGAGACAGGGCCGAGGCGTCTGCTCGATCGCGTACTTGCCCCGGTCGGCACCCCACGGGATGGACCACTCATTGAACTGCACCGAGTGGTAGTCCAGAGTGTCGCGCTCCAGGCCGGCGGGGAGGCCGTCGGTGTCGATCACCGGCCGAGTGGGGTCCAGCTCCCCGGCCTTCTCGTATAGCTCAGCACCGATGGGCAGGCCGTGATAGAGCTCATTGCCCATGCACCAGGCAAACACGCTGGGATGGTTGCGCATTTGCTTGATGTAGGCTTCCCACACCGTGCCGTAGAGCTTGCGGGCCTCCGGGGAGGCATTGTCGAAGAACGGCTGGTACCCGATGGGCAGCTCCGGCTGCACCAGCATCCCCACCTCGTCGGCGGCGGTGAGGTAGGCCTCGCTCATCATGGTCGAGTGATGCCGCACGCCGTTGAAGCCGAACTGCTTGCGCCGCAGCAGGTACTTCCGCCAGTAGTCCACGCTTGCCGGGGCCGCCAGCTCCAGAGGGAAGGTGTAGTCATCCCCGTAGCCGCGGAGGAAGAACCGCTCGCCATTGAGCAGAAAGCCCTCCTCCGTGCACTCCACCCTTCGCAGGCCGAAGCGTACGCGCACCCGGTCCAGGGTCTCCTCTCCACGCCGCAGCGCCATCCGCGCCACCAGGAGGTTCGGCTGCGCCGGCGTCCACAGCGGTGCCGTGGGCAGGGAAACGGGAATGCTGATGCCGTCGCCGCTGACGGCCATCTCGCCGGTGGCGAGTGCATCGGTCTCGCCGGCTCGGCGCACGCTGTAGTTAACGCGTAGGCCTGCCAAAGAGGTCTCGCCGGCGATATCGGCCTGCAGCGTGGCGGAGCGCTGCGCCGGATCGGGGATGGCGAAGGCGTCCTGCAGCCGGCAGTCGCCGGTGGCCTCCAGCGACACGCGCTCGTAGATGCCGCCCCACGTCAGGTCCATGTAGTCGATGATGTCGAAGGCTCCGATGAGGGGATCGCGAGACGGGTCGCGGCGGCTGTCCACTGCGATGACCAGTTTCTGGGGGCCTGCGGCCACAAGCGCCCCGGTGATATCCAGCCGAAAGGCCACCGGATACCCCACGTGCTCTCCAACCGCCTGTCCGTTCACCCACACCTGCGCCGAGCGGTGCACCCCGCCCACCACCAGCCAGATTCGGCGTCCCTGCCACGGCTCGGGCAGATCGAACTCGCGCCGGTACCAGCCGACGCCGATGGCATTGTGCCACATCTTGTCCGTCGGCTCTCCCACGCCCTGGGCGTCCCAGCAGCCGGGGACGGTGATCTCTTGCTCGTACGTCACGTCCGGGGCAAACCACTGCTCAGCGGTGCCGCGATCATCGGGAGCGAAGCGGAACTCCCAGCGGCCGTCCAGAGAGATGGAGGTCTCGCGTTGGGCCAGGGCAGGGGACAGAGCGCACAGGCAGAGGATCAGAGCAAGGGGGTGACGGGAAGTCAACGGAGGCCGCTCCTTGAGCAGGGCTTATCGCCGCATGCAGGTAGTCTGATGGTCATGCGTCCACCGCGAAGTGGAACCGGCATTTCTCCTCGGCCAGCTTCGTCAGGGCCGTCGCGTAGTCTTCCAGGTCGCGCAGGACCGCCTCCTGGGCCTGGCGGGCCATGGAGTGGTCTTGGGCGATCAGCTCATGCAGCGCCCTGACGTACTGCAGCCCCTCTTCGGGATCGAACCACGCCTCGTCCGCGATGTCGATCTCGGCCACATCGTCTTCGGAGATGCCCAGCTCGCCGCAGAGGAATGCCATGGCCTCCTCGCGCGACTGGCTGAAGTAATCCTCGATGCGCCGCATCCCCTTCTCCTCGGCCACCACGCCAAGGTGGTCGAAGTGCTTGCCCACGGCCTTGCCGTCGATCTGCACGGCGGCCTGCAGTTCAGCCTTCTCGGCCACGATGTACCATGCTGCGCTCATTGCTCTGTGCTCCTATCGAGGCTGCGCGTCAAACCGGCGACGCGCGCACCGGCGGTTGGTGGCAAAGGACTCCACGGCCGTGGATGGGTTGGGGCGCCCCAATGGTCGTCAGTGGGGCGGGTCCCGCCCGACGGGACCCGCAAACCCGGCCCGGCAGGCCGGCGTCGGCCTTCGGAGGCAGCCCGTGCCGGGGGCTCGCCGAGTCGGGCCATAGAACCCGACCCACGGGGCTGCGAACGGCGGGTGCGAGCGGCAGGGAGCCCGCCCCCAGACCCGCCTCAGACCTCCATCGGTAAGTCCGTGCAGGCGTCCGGCGCAATGTCCGACGTGAATCTCGGGGTAGCGCGACCCCGCGCGCGGTCCTCGCGGACCGCGCAGGCAACAGGGAGGAGAGGGAGTGGGGCCCGATCCCACGGGTTCCACCCGTCGCTAGTGTGCACTGCCCCTTCAGGGCAGACGGCAACAGCACGGCCCCTGACCCCACGATGCATGGTCAACACCAAACCGGCATCTCCTCAGGCGCTCTAGCACGGCCCGCCCTCTACCTCACCCTCAGCACCGTTGCCTCCAGCGGCCGGAGGGTGATCTCGTTGCCCGACACCTGACTGTCGGTACGCAGGTCGTGGATCGCGCCGGCCATGCGGCCGCCGATGGTGACCCGCACCCTCCGCGGGGTCCCCCACAGGTTCGCCAAAGACAGCAACACGCCGTCTTTCTCCCGCACCGTCCGGTACTCCACACCCCACGGCGCCTGTCCCTCGGCGTCCGTGAGCGTGGCGAACCTGCGGATGCCCGCGGCCTGCATCTCAGCCAGGAATAAGGGCCATAGCTCGCGGGCGCTCACACCACCCGGGAAGCGGCGGACGGCGTCCTCCGGAGGACTGAACTCGCGGGGCCTGTTGTACCCATCGCGACCGCAGAGCGGGCCCTCGCCCACGACCCACACCTTGCCTCCTGCGGCGCAGTACCTGTTCAGGGCCTGGGCCAGGGAGTCGGGGGCGTGCTTGAGCGCGGGCGCGATGACGGCGGCGAAGTCGTCCAGGCGGTCCTCCTGCGCCTGGCGCTCCGAGACGAATCGCACCGGGACGCCGCAGGCGTTCAGGGCCTCGTAGGCGGTCATCATCGCCCCGTGGGCATCGTCGGACCAAAGCTGTGCCGTGAGGCTGTAGATGATGGCGATAGGGGCCCTTGCTCGTTGGAGCCGCACGACTTCCGGGGCCAGGCGTTGCAGGTCGAGGGCTACCTTGCCCACGACGATGGCGTTCTCCGGGCGGTGCATGATGCTGCCCTCGAAGTCGTGGGTGCGATCGTACGTGCGCTCCCAGACCCAGATGGTGCTGGCACCCCGGCCGTGGATGGCGCCCTGCCACAACGCGAAGTCCGTATGAACCGGCGGGATGAGGCGTTGCTCACGGTCGAGGATGATGTGGTCCTCCGTGTTGAACACCGGCACCTGCCGCATGGAGCGCTGGATGTCGTAATAGACGTTCTGGGCCATCCAGTTGGCGGCATACTGCTCCCCGAAGCCCTGGAACATGTTCCAACAGTCATTGCCGTTGAGGTCCCCCATCCAGGCGAACTGCTCCGGGTCGCAGCCCCAGGCCAGGTGCTGGCGGCTCGCCGGTACGCACATCACCTTGGCATGTGTCCACGTACCCGGGCGCCTGCGGTGGACAACGTCGGTCATGAAACGATGGTACCCGGAGAACTGCAGCATGTTGAAGCGCGCCATCTCGTACCGCAGGGGCGTCATGTCCTCCTCGCGCGGGAGGCTCCCGGTCTCCAGGAGCGGCACCGCGGCGAAGTCCTCATAGCCGGTGCCCCAGGCGGCGTTGAGCCTGTCGATGGTGCCGAACTTGCTTGCGAGATAGTCGGTGAAGGCGTCGCGACGGAAAGGGTCATTCTGCCAGTTGGTGAACACAGGCTCATTGCTCAGACACACGCTGTGTAGCGCCGGGCTGCCGCCGATGGCGTTGAGCGAGGTCTGCAGATGGGTTTCGAAGATCCGTCGCGCCTGCGGGGCGTCCACCGCCACCCCAAAGAACCCGCCTCCTCCCATCTGCAGCTCCGGCCACTTGCTCAGCGCCCAGGACGGGAAGTAGTGGGGTGAGGCCAGCCAGCAGACCATCACGTTCTCTTGCTCGCCAAGCGATAGCGCCCGGCCGATGTAATCCCGCACGGGGCGGTCTGTGACCACACCCTCCTCGGGCTGGGTGGAGTTAGGACCACACTCGATCTGGATGATGTTGCAGCCCATCTTGGCCAGCTTGGCCATGTCACGGACCACCGTGGGGAAGTGGCCGTAGCCGGTGAAGAACACCGGGCGGCGTTCCCGCTTCCCTGTGGTGGGCACGACTGTGTCGGCCCAGAAGGCGCCCTCCCTGATCTGTACCGTGCCGGTGACAAAGCGGGGCACCAGAGGCGGCGTCGCGGTGCCGTCCAGGTATCTCTGCAGCCTGCCCTCGGTCTCATCCAGTGTCTGCCGCAGCACGGCCGCCACGTGCTCCGCCCGGGCCGGGCGGTCGTTGTGCAGATCATCCAGCGCATAGCCGATGAACTCCTGCGCCACGGTGATGGCCACCGTCTCGTAGTCCGTAGCGATGCCGCTCTCCTGCGCCTGCCGCGCAAGGGCCGCCACCTTCTCGACGCGGTCACGCAGCTCGGCGGCGTCCCCCACCAGGCGCGTCTTGATGTCGCTGACGGTCAGCGGTGCCGCGCCCTGAGCGATTGCCTCGCCGCCGGCGATCACTTCCGCCCGCACCTGAGCGGTCGCCACCGGCACGGTGCCGGCCGGAAGGCGCATGACGGCCTGGAGCAGGCCGTGGGTGCCTGCCTCCAGGGTCGTCGCGGTCAGCGCGGTCGCCCTGCCCGCGGCGTCCACTGCGGTGATTCTCAGCTCCGCCGCCGTCTGGAGTGCGTCACCCAGGGAGGCCACCACCCTTAGGTCCACCGGGTCTTCGGTGTAGACCACCGGCTTGCCGGGCAGGACGGCGAGGCTCCGCGCCGCGCTGCTCAGCGCGGTCACATAGGCGGAGGGGTCCTTCACCTTGCCGATGCCTCCGGTCAGCTCGATGTAGCCCCGGCGGCCGCTGCAGTCGTTGTCGTTCACCAGCACATTGAGGCCCAGAACCGGTCCTCCTGCCCCGACCTCGGCCCCCAGCGCCGACCAGGGCACCGCCGCCTCGTAGACCGTGTCGAGGTCCGTCCGCTTCACGGCCAGGCTGATGTCCGCGCTGCGGTCGCCCAGGCCCTGCGGGGGCTGCCAGCACTGCACCCGGGCCTTCTGGTCATTGCCCAGCATGAAGCTGTACTCGCTGTCGTGAGGGCCGTACCCGCCCGGGGTCTTCTCGTGCCGCGGGTCGAACCCCACCTGGATGCCGTCGTTGGTCCACGCCAGGGCCTCCGGCGGAGCCCAGTGCACGTCATCTCTCACCGCGATTCCAAGGTACAGGGCGTGGTTATCCGCTGCCGTTCGGAGCGACACGCTCAGGTCGTCGTCGCCCTTGCGGTCCAGCATCACCACTCCGGCATCATGCGGCATTCGGGTGGGCGTCGCGGCCTCGGGCCAGTCGGCGAGGTCCCCGTCGATTGCGGGCACTTGAGGCATGGGTGGCAAGAGCAGGTACCCCAGGCGTGCGGCCGCCGCAGGCGAAAGAGGTCTCACCCGCGGTGTAGCTCCCACCGGGTCGACCTCCTGGAAGCTCACGTCGTCGATCCACAGGGCCTCGGTCTCGCTGTCTACATTGATCCGCAGCTCGTAGTCGGTGGGAACCTCTGGAGCTGTCCAGCGCAGCTCGAGCTGCGTCCAGTCGAAGTCGCCGCGCGGAAGCTGCTGGCGCGAGAGCCACTGCGGGCCCCCGCCGAACCAGCACACACCCACGCCCTTACCCCTCGCCCACAGCCGGATCACGTACTCCGAATCGGGCGTCAGGCTGCCGATGACCTGCGACAGCCCGCCGAAGACGTGGGGTGCGAAGGCCAACTCGCTGTGCAGGCGCGCGCTGCGCCCCCCTGTGTGCGCGAAGGCGTCATCCAGGCCGACGCCGGCCTTCGAGGCATCGGCCGAGTTCCAGTGCCAACCCTCCGGAACCGCCTCGCCGGCCTCGAAGCCGCCATTGGCGGCCAGGTTGGGGCCCAGTGTCTCAGCCCGCAGGGGGGCGATGTCGCTCAGTGTGACGAGGGTAAGCAGCGCCACGCCGCATGGTACGATGAGGCCTTTGCGCATGTGGGTCATCTCCTGTTGTGGTTCCAGAGAGCCGAATGAGACGCTATTCCCCGCCGGGAGCGTGCCGTCCTTTCGGCCGGGCCTGCACGCACTGTGCCCCGCCGGCAGGCGGTCCCCGGCCGGTGGCGTGGGGCGCGGTGGCGAGGTACCGTGATCCCCGGCCTCAGCGCCGCAGTGTGCAAAGTGAGATCAGATGCACGGTGACGCAGACGGCTATGGGCAGCAGCAGGGCCCGAATGGCCATCGCCTCGACAACGAAGAGCGCGAAGTAGCCGATGGTCGGCTACAGCGCCGAGATGGTGAGCACCTTGATGGCCGCCGGAATGCCGCGCCTCTCCCGGTAGTCGCGGAGGTACTTGCCCGGCCACTTACTGCGGCTGCGCCTGTCATACAGCTCGGGGGAGCTACGGATATAGCCGGCGGCGGCCGGCAGTAGCAGGGGTGTGGTGGGAACATGGGGCAAGAGGATCCCGGTCATCCCAAGACCAAGCGACAGAGGCCCAGCCGCAATGAACAGGGGGCGCATCCATCGGCGGTGGGTGCCTGTCTGTCTCGTTTCATCGTCGGCTTGCTGCGCGCGTCTGTATCGGCGGTCCAAGCGACGAAAACCGCTTCGGCCAAACGGCCCCGGGCACCTCCCGCTAGGTGGCGGCCTTGACGTGGAAGCAGGTAGCGTGATGACCGACGCCCGCAGTTGGGGCTTGACAGAATAGTTAAGCACCTGTACTATTACCGCATGGACAGCAAAGAGGAACTCATCAGGTCTGCCATCCGCCAACTCGTGCGCGTGGCCCGGAAGTTCTCCGCCATCGAGGACCTCCCGGTCCGCGTCGACGACGCGCGGCGGATCACCACCAGCGAAGCACACGCCATCGAAGCCATCGGGGAATGCGAGGAGATGAACGTCACCCAACTGGCGGACAACTTCGGGGTCACCAAGAGCGCGGCGTCACAGATGGCGGCCAAGCTCCACAGGAGCGGGTACATCCGTAAGAAGCCGGCCCCCCACAGCAGGAAAGAGACCCTGCTCTCGCTCACGGACATGGGGCGCCGGGCCTTCGAGGCCCATGAGAGATCGCACGGTCGGGACATGGCGGAGCTGGTCGGGAGCCTGAGCGGGTTCTCGGTCTCGCAGGTCGCGACCGTCTCGGTCCTGCTGGAGGCCATCGGGGCCGTGATGGACGAGCGGCTTGCCACTGCGGCGCAGGAGCAAGGGTCCAGCTAGATGCCCATATGGGCGTACTTGCCGGCGTGTGAGGCGGGTTCCGGCGCTCGCCGCAGCCGTTCGCAGTCGCCGTTGGCGACCGCCGTCGTCCGCGACTACGGGCTCCCAGCGAGCGCCTCGTCGATCTGGGGTGGAGCTTCACCGGTGCAGTGTTCGGCGCGATCCCCCGCGCGGTCCTCGCAGACCGCGCGGACGACACAGAGGACGCCACACAGGAAGATGAGCGGGGGCCTGATCCCACGGGCTTGCGCCCGTGGCTGGTATGTGTCGCCCCCTGCGGGGCTGCACGGCAACCGCTGGCAGCCCCGTCGTTCGCCGGCGCGTAGGTCGCGCTGGAAGACAGGACCTACGCAATGGCCGACGGCTTGGTTGCGGGTCGGATAGTCTGCCCCAGACGTCAAGGAGTGCGCCGGTGTAGGCGTCCGGCTGGGGGCAGGCAAGGCCTGGCTGTCTGCGCCTCA
>CAYRFY010000286.1:0-9674 GCA_964423635.1 uncultured Armatimonadia bacterium
GGAAGAAGATCAGGATCCCCGCCGCCCAGCAGCCCAGGGCCAGCGCCAGGAAGATGGCCAACTGCAGTCCATCCATTGCCACAAGATAGAGGGTATTCTCCACGGACCGATCCTCCCAATGGGTAGGGCTGGCACGACAGGCGCGGCCGAGACCTCGACCGCGCCAAACGCGGCACACCTCTCGGCCCTCCGATGGCCTCGGTCTTCCGCACAGGGGCGCGGGCGAACGGAAGCTCGCCGGCTCGGGTCAGCCGATGATACTCGCCAGTAGCACGATGAACGCAATCCCCATACCGATGATCTGCCCCGAGTTGGCGGACCAGAAGTCCGTGAGCTGCATGTCGACGGCCTGCTCACCGGCCACGCCCTCCACCACAAGACGCAGGGTTACCGACTTGCCCGAGGGGATCGCCAGTTCGGTGCGCCCCTCGTTGAGCCGCACGCCTCTGGCGGCCCTGGCCACCAGCGCCGGGCCCTTGCCCTCCAGCGCCACCAGGGGACGGCTCTCGGTGTCGGGTAGTCGGAGATAGAACTCCCCCGGTGGACTGATCCCCTCGGCCGCCCGGACGATCACGCGGCCGCCGATGGCCCTGAGCCGCTCCCGCGATCCGCCGATGGCCAGCCGGTGCTGCCAGGTGAAGGGCAGCGCGATGAGCGCCACCAAAGCGGCCAACGAGAGCAGCATCAGCAGCACCCGGGTGCCGCTGGGGTCCTTCTTCGGTGTGGGCGTGGTTCTCACCGGCAAGGGTGCCTTCGGCGCCGGCCTGGGCGCCACAGCGGTCGTGCTGCGCCGACGGTTCAGGCCCGCAAGGGGCGCAGCCCCCTCGGGCGTCTTGCCACCCAGGATATGGCACCAAATGCGGGTTCTTTCTACTGTATAGAGCCGGGCGTCGAAATCCTCAGTGCTGCTTCCCGCAAGTTGCGTCCGCAGGTCCGTCAACTGCTCCTGGGTGTAGCCTCTTCCGAGCTTGCCGTCGGGTACTCGGATGTCGGTGAAGACCAGCACCACGCCCCGAAGTCCGCCCCGGCTGTCTTGCTGGAGCTTCAGTGCCCGCTCCATGCAGTAGCCCCGAGCGTCCAGCAGGTTGCTGCCCTTGTTCTCGGGCCTTACCAGCTTGAGCACACTCTCGAAAGCCGCGTTGAGACCACGGTCTCCTGCCTTCGCGTCGGTGAAGTCGAACTGCTCCACATGGTCCTTGCGAATCTCGGCGTCCCAGGGGACAACCACGACCGTGTCACCCGGAGCGAAGAAGAAGCTCGCACAGTCCGCCAGAATGCGCGTCGTGTACTCGATCACCTGACTGTCGTAGGCGCTCTTGGATACGTCGATCCCGACCACGAAGGCGCAATTGGAGGATTCAATCCCCGGATTGGCTTCCAGCAGGTCCGTGCGAAGAGCGTCAAACAGCGGATAGGCCTGGGCCTCCAGGGGCGCGGCATCCTGTCTGGGCGTCTCCGTCTTGGGTTGTGCGGGTTGGACCTTGGGCACAGGAGCGGAAGAGCGTCGAACAGAACGGGCGCTGAGCTTGATGCAGCCGCCGAGGCACAGGGGCAGGGCACAACAGACAAACAGGGCGAGCGCGGCGCGACCGGGCTCTAAGCGCCGCGGGCCTCCCGACATCCGGCGCTTCGGGGAGGCGGGCACGGAGCCGCAACCGGTGGGCCGCGGGCTAGGGGGTGCGGCTGGGGGTCGGGATGTCATACACGAGTGTCTCCCCGGCTCTGGTGTCGGTGATGAATATATGGCGATCAGATGCGCCGGCGGCCAGCTCAGTCATCTGTGGGACATCGAGTTGCAGGAACTCCCGGGTGTGGGTGTGGAGGAGGCGGGCCTTGAGCGCCTCCGGTCGCCCGGCCAGCGAGAGCAGCCAGCAGCCATCCTGCCCCGGGTCGAGCAACGCCACCAGCCACGCCATCGCCATGTCGCCTGCCAACCTCTCCCCCAGAAAGAGTTGTCGCGGCGGCACCGAGGGTGCGGCCAGGTCAAGCTCGTGGTAACTGCTCTGGCCGTCGTATAGGTACAGCCGACTTCCCGCCACTCTCAGCCCCGTTCCGTAGAAGGGAGTGATATTCGCCAGCCGCCAGGTCTCGGCCGCTCCGTGAGTGAGCGGAGCCTGCAGGACCGCCGTGCCCCGCTGGGCGCCGTGCAGGAGAGCATAGACATGCTCTCCCGTCACCGTCGGGGCCGAGACGTACCCGAACTGCGCGTTCGCCCACAGGACGTGGGATTCCTCCTCGCCGCTCGCGGGAAGCGCTCGCAGGTTGCCGTCGAGATCGCGGAAGATGAAGCTATGCCCGGCCACAGCGGCCGGACCCGGCGGCTGGGGGCGCTGGGCGGAGCGGGCCGGCAGCTTCTCGCCGTGCAGCAGGCCGGGCTCTCCGGCACACAGAGCGAGCGTATCGTACAGCCCGACCGCAAGCGCCCCCGGGTCGGCGATGCCCTGCACCAGCAGACGGTCGTCACAGATGACGCAGTGCGCCAGCGAGGCGGCGAAGGGCACGGAGAAGCAATGGTCACCGGACACGGCCGAGCAGGCGTGGACAGCGTGGCCATCGTGAAGGTAGACATACCGTTCCGACACCTGGGGAGCCGCGGCACCCCTAGTGGCGGGGTCGGGCCGCGACAGCAGAGGCTGCTCCCAGGCGGCAAGAGGCCGGCCATTGTCCTCATCCACGGCCACGAAGGTGCCGCGTGAACTGACGAAGTACACTCGGCCGTAGCGCGCGGCCGGCGGCCCCGAGGGCTCGCCAAGGGAGAACCTGCGCGTCGGCCCGACCGAACCTTTCCCAAAGTGGCAGGTCACGGCTCCCGTTCGGCGCGGCTCGGCCAGGGGCTCGTGGGTGCCGGTACGCGCGGTGACCATCCCCGCGTCGCAGCCGTTGGGGCAGGCCATCGGCTCCCGCGGCAGCACTAGTAGTGGGAAGTGACAGTTGCCGCACAGGGCGTAGAGAGCACCGCACGCCGGGCACTCGCTATCATGGGCCACACGCAGCACCGCGCCCGGCCGGGTCGGGCAGGCCTCGCACTCGAAGACCTGCGGAGTGCCGCACTGCGTGCAATAGCGGTATTCCTCGCCGGGCGCCTCAATGGGCGCTCGGCACCCGGGGTTGTGACAGCGCTCGGAACTGTCCAAATCGACGATCAGCATTCACAGGCCTCCGTGTCGGGCCGTGCACGGCCCTGCCCGGCACCGTCACTTGTCGCGCTTGCGGCCCCGGACGTCCTCATCCAGCCGGCTCGGGCCGAGGTCGTCGAGGTCCGGCAGACCGGGGCCGGCGGCGTGCGGGCAGGTGTAGCGGATCACATCCGCCGGCGCCAGCACTTCCCCTCCCAGCAGCCAGCCCGGAGCCTCCTCGCGCAGCACCGAATTGTCCGCGGAGGGGTCCTCCCCATGCTCGCTCTCGACCACGCTGTGCCGGACGGGATCGATGGCGCGGCCCATCTGAGGCTCCATCACCTCTAGCCCCAGCCGCGTCGAGAGCAAGGCAAGCGCACTGTCCCGCAGCTTCTGCACAATCCCGGGAAGCCGCGCCAGCGAGGCCTGCAGTTCGCGGGGCAGTTCATCTTCCAGTTGGGGCTCCTGCTCACCGATGCCCCCGTGCACTCGTTCAGGGACAAGCGCCTCGGCCAGACGCTGTAGGCGCTGGCCTAGAACCCGTGGGCTTCTCTCCGCGGCCAGCTTCAGTGCCGTCTCGTGCGCGATCGCGACCACCTCGGCCCGCAGACGCTCCAGATAGTCCCCGACTGCGTTGGCCATACCGGACGGCAGTAGAGTGGACCGCGCAGCCAGCGTATCCAGGAGCCCCAGAACCGCCTCCGTCTCCAGCTCGGGGCAGCACAGCGCCCCACCATCCGCGCCGGACCCAAGGCCCGTTGAGGGAGACGAAGCGGGCTCCGGATCGTGTCTGACGATGGGGGGCAGATCCGGGAGATCCGGCTCTTCCGGCGCACCGGCGGGCGCCCGAACGTCGATGGTCGGATCCTCGTCCGGACTCATCCGGCCATCGCCTTCCATACGACGCGGGGCCTGCCCGGGTGGCAGTGACAATGGCGATGGGGCCGAAGACCCGGGCGGCGAGGTCGGCGATGGCGCCGCCCCATCGGTGGCGTGCCGACGCCGGCTTGGCTCGGTACGGAAATCGAAGGGCCGCGCCTTTTCGGGGAGGGGCGCCTCGCCATCCCTTGGCCCGGGAGCCCGGCCTTCTGAGTTGTTGTCATCAGACGGAGGCGTTGAGACCACGCTGCGGACCTCCTTTGGCAAGCAGCGGCGGCGCGTCGGGTGTGGGCGAACCGCCCGACGGCGAGAAGCGCTCGCTTCAGGCGGCGGTCCACCGGCCCGGGCCGCCGAGCGGCGCATATCTGTGGCGGCGCACCTTTGGTGTCTTGTGCCACCCATTCAGTCGGTTCAAGCGGGCGCTTCCTCGATCTATGTGGCCGGGAGGCGACGTTCTGGTGGGCTAGGCATCCTTGACAAGATGCGCCTTACTTCGGGTATACTGGAGTTCAACCTCCGGGGACAGTTGCGCGATGCATTGGCGGGCGATGCCGATGTCCTCTTTGGCCTCCTCGACGGACAGCATCCCGATAGCCACCGTGTCGATCGGCTTGATGTTGTTATAGACGAACTCGAAGCCTGTGGGAGGCATGATGCGGCCGGCTCCCAGGGGCTTTATCGATACCACGGGCTTGTCGGTCCCGCGGATGATATTGCGCTCCCAGTCCGTCTCCACTGCGCAGAGGAAGCCGATTGAGTTGAAGATCTGCACATACCCGGCGCAGTCGTAGCCGGCCTTGTCCGAGATGACGACGACTTCGGGCCGGTGGGTGCTCCATCCCGGGATCATGCCCCGCTTGCGGATGTAGTCAAGGGCCTCGGGGCCCTCCTCGATCCGGCCCTCCGAGGCGACCACTCGGGCATCGGTCCAGCTCGTATGGGGCCAGCAGAACTCGCAACCGAGGTCTGCCGCCTCGTCGATGCCCTTCTTGAGCTCCTCCAGCGTCCCGCCGGCCGGGGTGGCGATGTAGTTGATATGATGCCCGGTGTTGCGCTCGATCTCGGCGATGATATCTACGTAGTCCCTGCGCTGGATGGCGATGGTGGCATTGAGGCCTTCTCCGGCGCAGTAGGCCATGACCTCGTAGATCCGCTCAGGGGTGAAGTGCTTCCGCAGCCACTCGTCCCTGGCACGGCTGAAGTGCGAGAAGCCGTGGAACGTGTTGCTACCGATGATGAGGCGAGAGATGTCAATGCCGCCGATGTTTGTCATGGGAAAGGGCATATGGTTGCTGGCTCCTGTGCGGGATGGCTTTGCGGGTATACTTCCCGGTTCGGGCGGTAGGCTCCTTCAAGACGAACTGGCCGGTTCTGAGTGCCGCGGATGTCGGGACGCCGGGTACATTCCGCTTGACAGAATCAGTCCGTTCGGGGACCATGATGTGATACAAGGCACAAGCACTCCTGCCCGGGTTACGCGTCGGGCAGGTACTCCCCCCATGCGGAGGGCGCCCCGAGCCCTGCGTGGGGTCGCGGTCTGCCCTCACGGGCAGTGACGTATTACCACACTATCCTGCCGGCCCGCGGCGACGTCGCCGCCTGCCGGCTTCCGGGAGGTCTCTGAATGTTACACTTCAACCCCGAAACGCGAGTGTTGGAGGAAGAAGTCTACCGCTATACACTGCAGGACGTAGACGAGCCGGTCCTGTACCGTGAGATCTTCAGCTATGACGAAGTGCCCAGGGTCGTGTTCAACCACCGGATCGTCCCGATGAACCCGCCTGAGCACATCTACATCAGCGATACCACATTCCGCGACGGCCAGCAGTCGATGGCTCCGTTCTCGACCAAGCAGATCGTCGACCTGTTCGACCTGATCCACAGGCTCTCCGGCCCCAAGGGCATCATCCGCCAGTGCGAGTTCTTCGTCTACACCGAGCGCGACCGGGAGGCCGTCAGGCAGTGCCAGGAGCGGGGCTACGAGTTCCCCGAGGTGACGGGATGGATCCGGGCGTCTCGCCGCGACTTCCAGCTCGTGCGCGAGATGGGGATCAAGGAGACCGGGATTCTAACTTCAGCCTCTGACTACCACATCTTTCGCAAGCTTAACAAGAAGCGCAGCGAGGCCATGGAAAGCTACCTGGCGGTGGTCAAGATGGCGCTGGAGGAAGGCATCCTGCCCCGCTGCCACCTGGAGGACATCACCCGGGCGGACTTCTACGGCTTCGTCGTCCCCTTCGTGCTGGAGTTGATGAAGCTCGCCGACGAGGCGAAGGTGCCCATCAAGGTGCGCGCCTGCGACACACTGGGCTACGGGGTCACCTATCCCGGCGTGGCCATGCCTCGCAGCGTCAAGGGGATCATCCACGGTCTACGCAACTATTCCGGCGTGCCCGCGGAGCAGCTTGAGTGGCACGGCCACAACGACTTCTACCGCGGCGTCATCAATGCCACCACGGCCTGGCTCTACGGCTGTGGAGTTGCCAACGGCACTTGCCTGGGGATCGGCGAGCGCACCGGAAACACGCCTATCGAGGCGCTGGCCATCGAGTACGCCGCGCTCCGCGGAACCACGGACGGCATGGACCTGTCGGCCATCACGGAGATCGCAGGCTACTTCAAGACCGAGATGAACTACTGCGTCCCTGCCAACCAGCCCTATGTCGGGGCGGACTTCAACGTCACGCGGGCGGGCATCCACGCCGACGGGCTGTACAAGGACGAGGAGATCTACAACATCTTCGACACCACGGCGATTCTCAACCGTCCCGCAGGCGTGGCGGTCACGGACAAGTCCGGCCTTTCGGGGATCTCGCAGTGGATCAACTTCCACTACGGCCTCGAGGGCGATGCTCGCATCACCAAGGACCACGAGGGCGTCGCGAAGATCAAAGAGGCCGTGGACAAGGAGTACGCCGATGGCCGCGTGACGCAGTTCTCGGACGCGGAGATGGAGAAGCTCGTCGCCGAGCTGATCGGCCCCATCGGCCAATAGAGACCGAACCCTTACGTGGCAGAACCCACACGACCGGCGCCCCATAGCGAGGCGCCGGTCGTTTTGGTTCCGGGAGTCCGTCGACTACGGCACGGAGATCGGCCTCGAGTCGGTGCTACGGCCTGGCGGCGATCCCGCGGGGCAGCCATTTTTCGGGGGGTGTTTCCTGGACACCCTTGGCTGTGCGGCCGGTTGGTGCGGCCCGGAGCGTCTCGTCTACTCCGATAGCTGGAATCCCTGTACGGTCTTTGTCTAATCAATTATGGCAGTAAGGAGTGCCATGGGAGCTTCGCCGAATGCCGTGTAAAGCCCGTAATACCAGCGTTTCTTGGTCTATATGCGGGGGCGATGTTACTATCTATTATGACAGAATTTAGTAGACAATCGCCCCGCCATCCCGTATCCTTCCTGTACGCAGCACAGCCAGCCGAAGCTATCCGTCGCAGGAGGGATACCAATGCTCCAGCTAGAAGTCGATCTGCACGCCGGCGTGGTCCGAGGAACCGGGGGCGAACTCCCGGTCCACCTGGACGAGGAAGCTGTCCTCAAGCTGTTGATGCTGATCGAAGGTGAGTGTGACCAAGCGGGACCCGCCGCTGCCGCCGCCAAGTACGGCTACAGCCGAGCCCGCTACTACCAGATACTCGCGGCATTCCACAATGAGGGCCTCGCGGCCTTAGTCAGCAAGAAGCGTGGGCCCAAGACCAAGTCCCGACGCACGCCCGAACTGGAGCGTATGGTGATCCGCTACCGCTACCTGGACCCTGACATGTCGGCGGAGGTCATCACCCAGAAGCTCAGACAACTGGGCTATCAGGCCAGTGTGCGTACGGTCTATCGGATCATAGAAGACTTCGGGTTACAAAAAAAAACTCTACCGTAAGCCCGGCAGCCAGCCTCAAGTGCTCGAGACGCAGCGCACCAAGGCCACAGTACGCGCCGAACCTTCTGATCCGAAAAGCCTCGAGCGCAATGTGCGTCAGTTGCTGGCCGACAAGGTCTCCGGGAACATGGTGGGCATCTGGCTGTTGCTCCCCGAGTACCTCCGTCTGGGAGCCTGGGACTTGCTCCGAACATGGACGGACCAAGGCAGCGAACGGGTCGAGCCGAGAGTGGCCATGCAACTGGTCAACGAGAGCGCTCTTTGCACACACGCCAACCGTCCCGGACGGTCCATGACCCAGAAAGGCTTCGAACTGGCCAATGGCCTACCTTTTGCCGCCACCGACAAGGCCGTCCACTGCCTGCTGGCGGCTCATACCTGTGAGGACAGTTGCCAATTGCAGATCGCCCTGGGTAGGCTGCGCAAAGCGAGTGACCACTTCACCAGCAAGGTTATCGCCGCCGACCCCCACCGTATCCGCAGCTACAGCCAGCGCCAAATGCGCAGACGTAAGTCTGGACCGGAAGACAGGCCCCACAAAGTCTCCCAGACCTTCTTCCTTCTGGACACCGAAACCAAGCAGCCCGTGTGCTTCACGCTCACCAGTTCCGCGCCCTCGGCCTCCCAGGCGCTCCAATCATTGCTGCAGATGGCAACCGAGATCC
The DNA here is from genome assembly GCA_964423635.1 of uncultured Armatimonadia bacterium. Taxonomy (GTDB): domain Bacteria; phylum Armatimonadota; class Zipacnadia; order Zipacnadales; family JABUFB01; genus CAYRFY01. The sequence goes on from CAYRFY010000286.1 coordinate 8,539, forward strand.
TCAGTCCCGACCCCGGTGACATCCTGATCGTCGCCGATACCGAACACTTCGCCAGCGACCTATTCGCCTACGTTCAACGACACACGCCATTCGAGCTCCTGATCCAACTGCCCAAACAGCGGCGCATCACCCGAATGATCCAGGGCATTGACGACGACCAATTCACACCCGCCTGGCCTGGATACGCCACCTGCCAGATCGATTTCGACTTCGCCGACGGCCAAGCAGACCCGTGCCGTCTCTTCGTTCAGCGAACCGGCGAACCATCCGCCGATAACCAGCGCAAAGCATTCCTGTGTACCGCGGATCGCCCCGAGCTACCCGACCTGGCCGAGCACTATCCCGACCGCTGGCATATCGAAGAGTTTTTCAACTTCGATGACGCCATCGGATGGAACCGCGCACGCACCATGAACATCAACATCCGCTTCGGCATGATGTCTCTGGGCCTCATCGCACAGGCCGCAATCCACCAGCTACGACAACGCCTGGGGCGCCCATACTCATCCTGGACTGCCGAGCACATCGCGTCCGCCCTTCTCCAGGGCATAGACGGGGATATCCGCGTCCACGACGACACCATCCTCGTCACCTACTACAACGCGCCCAACTCGCAATTGCTCAATGACCGGCTCGCCGGACTACCAGACAGACTGCGCAGCGAGGGCATCGACCCGCACATCCCGTGGCTCTACGATCTCAAGCTCGACTTCCGCTTCAACTAAGCCAAACGCCAAGCCACACCCGTAACCACCTACTGTCAAATCAACTGGCCCCGGAAAATCGCTGCGGGGCGGGAGAGTGGTTGCGGCCCCAGGACTTGCTTCAACCGTCAAGAAGCGCGCCCACAGGGGCATCTAGTTCTGGTCACCGCTCCCCTGGGCATCGATACCGTTGATCAGGCGGCGGAGCAGTTCATCGCTCTCGTCGTCCTCGGCGAGCTCCTCCTGGTCGTAGGCCGCCTCAAGCTTCGCCACCAAATCCCGCATCTCCGTGCTCCTGTTCATCACCTCGGCCAGTTGCTCCTGGGCCTTGGCGTCCAGAGCCCTCAGGCGCTCGCAGTCGGTGCTGATGCCCAGAATCTCCTCCAGTCTGGCCACAACGCTGAGGATACTACGCGGATAGGTGCTCATCTC
>CAYRFY010000287.1:0-9669 GCA_964423635.1 uncultured Armatimonadia bacterium
GGGCGTGAAGTCGCAGATGCCACCGGTGACGCCGTCGCCCGCATCCCAGCGCGCCAGGCCCTCCTGCGGCGCCGGAGGCTGGTACGGCACCCCGGGCTGGGCCATGGGCGGAGGCGGAGGCACGTAGGCGGCCTGTCGCGGCGGGGCCTCGGGCGTGGCCCCTTCCACCGGGGCCGGGCCCTCCTCCCCGGGCGGCGCGGGAGCCGGGGCATCCGCGGCCGGCAACGTGCGGAAGCAGTGGGGGCAGATGATGCGCTCTGCCGCCACGGGCCGCTGGCAATGTGGGCAAACTCGTTGCTCCGTCACTTTCGTCCCTCCGGCAAGCGGGTGCCCGGCAATGCGGGCATGTTCCTCACCACGGCCGCGACCACCTTCCAAAACCGCCTCTCCCCTACCCCGCCACGGGCCGGAGCAGCCAGCGCTTCACGCTGATGAAGAACTGCTCCGCCTTCTCGTTCTTGCCCACCAGCTCCACCTTCACCCGGTGCTCACCCTCCGACAGGTCCACCACTCCCAGCGACACCCGCTCCCCCTCGTCGTCAACGCCCTCGCAGTAGGCGTCGAAGGGCTCACCCACCGGCTGTCCGTCCAAAGACACCTGCACGACGCCGTACACATAGGCCAGGACGAACTCGCCGAAAAGCTCGTATTTGCCCGCCTTCACTTCCGGAAGGGTGAAGGTGATGCTGTCTTTCGCCTTCGTGGCACCCAGGAACTGGGACCCCAGGTCGTCCAGACGCTTGGTGCGCGTCCCGGTCTCCGAGGTGAAGGGGATCTCCCGGGCCTCGAAGGCCAGGCCGTCGAAGGGCGGCGTCGGCCGGTGGGAGATCACGACCTCCTGCTCCTGAACCCCCTCCTCGAAGGGCAGCACGATGCTCAGCTTCGCCGTGCTCAAGGAAGCGTGGCCGTCCTTGGTGTAGGGATTGTGCTGTCGGGCGGGCCACAGCAGCGAGGCACCCGGGGGGAGGGAGACCAGCATCTCCCGCCACAGCAGGCTGCCACCCGTCTTCTCCGGCGCCACTCTCAGGTCCGCATCGGACAGGCGCAGCTTCTCACCGGTTCCCAAAGTGACCCTCGAGCCCCGGTACATCAGGGGCACGTGGGCCTCGACCTTGCTGTCCGCCGGCGCGCGGTAGATCAAAGCCAGGCTCCCATCCTCCCGGGGCCGAGCCTCCACGCTGCAATAGAGGTCCTTGTAGCGCAACTGCAGGGCCGTGCCCTCTTGCTCCGACAGTAGCGTACCGGCGTCCGCCGTCCATTGCAGCGCGATCTCCGGCGTGAAGTTCGGGCTCTCATCTCCCGGGGTATGCGCAAGCAGGGACGGGTCGCCCACGGTGAAGGTAGACCAGTAGGGCTGCAGCTTCGTATTCCCGCCCCCCACCACCAGGCCCAATGCATCGTGGAACACGTCCACATGGTTCTGCCGGTCCTGGATCCAGCGGTTCTGCGGCGGCCTGCAGGCATAGGCCGAATAGGCCCAGGCCCAGGGCTTATGCCGCTGGAACAGCGCCTCGTCATTGCCCAGGACAAAGCGTCCTTGGTCCCCCGCGGCCGCCGGCATCTTCACCTCGCCCGTCCCGGCATACTGCAGCATGTGGGCGGCCTGCTCCGCCCCCAGCAGGCGCTCGCCGCCCCGGCTCCACTCCTGCATCTGCTTGACCACATAGCCCCGTCCCTCGGGCGACCAGGTGAACCCGACGTTGGGCACCCCGACCCCGGCGTGGTACACCACGCGCTCGTCGATGCAGGCCACCGCCGAGCCGTCGGGCCAGAGCGCATTGGCGTGGAATAGCGAGGCACGCTCCAGCGCCGGCAGTACCGCCTGATCCCTGGAGTAGGTGTAGTAGATCCCCAGGGCCTCCACATACACCGTGTTGTAGCTCACCACAGGGCCGAAGTTCTCGGACCAGAACCCCGCCGGGTCCTGCTTGTCCACAACTCTGGCCATGAACTTGCGGGCCGCGTCGCGCCAGTCGGCGTTGTCGAAGCACACCCCGGCGATATACAGGGCCATGGCGTGGTGGGTGGGGATGTTGTGTACCCCGCCCGTGGCATACCCGGCAATGCCTTCGAACCCCAATAGCAGGCCCTGCTCCCACTTCTCCCGCGTGGCCTGCGGGAGCGCCTCCCGCACCAGCTCGTAGGCGCGGATCCAGCGGCTGTAGGTCCACGGCATGTGGATCTGGCCCCAGGTGGAATTGTCCTTCTTGCGAAAGATCCACATCCCCTTCTCGTCCTGATCGTCCACCAGGGCCTCGCCGCCCTTGCCGATGGCCTCCAGCAGCCGCGCGTCGTGGTACCAGGGGTTCTCGGGGTGCTCGGTGGCCCAGGCCACGGCCAATGGGTACAGCACGTTCTGGTCCGTGCAGATCCACGGCTGTGTGCCAAAGCGTCCGGTCTGGGGGTCCTGTGAGTCGAGGATCGCCTCGATGCCGGCGGCCAGACTCCTGACGAAGTAGTCGCGCGGCGGCCAGTTGCTCAGGTCCGCGGTCTGCGCAAGTGTGGGGGTCGCCGTGGGGATGAGGGAGATAATCGCCAGCGCGTTCATGAGCATGAGGATCCCACTTTCGCATGGATTGGCGCCGTACGGCACCGGTTCAGGGTTCCTCTTTGCCCCGCGACAGACCTTCGCCTGCCGCGGAGACCGGGAGGGAGGCCGGCGTGACGGGGGGAATACCCACCATGATGCGGCCCCGCCCCGAGAGAGGCGAATTGCCGCGGACCCTACCGGAGGAATGAGCAGCCATGGGCCGGGCGAAAGTCACCCTGGATCGAGACTACACCATCGGCGATGTGGACGATCGCCTCTACGGCGGTTTCGCCGAACACCTGGGGCGTCACATCTACGAGGGCCTCTACGAGCCCGACCACCCCACCGCCGATGAGGACGGCTTCCGCCGGGACGTGGTCGAGCTCGTGCGGGGGCTGAAGATGACCGTCATCCGCTATCCGGGGGGCAATTTCGTCTCCGGCTACAACTGGGAGGACGGGGTCGGACCCCGCTCCCAGCGCCCGCGCCGCCTGGACCTGGCCTGGCGCGTCACCGAGACCAATCAGTTCGGCACCGACGAGTTCGTGCGCTGGTGCGCAAAGGTGGGTGCCGAGCCGATGTTGGCGGTGAACCTGGGCACCCGCGGCCCCGACGCCGCCCGGGACCTGGTGGAATACTGCAACCACCCGGCGGGCTCGGCACTCAGCGAGCTGCGGCACCAGAACGGCAGCCCGGCCCCCCACGGGGTGAAGCTGTGGTGCCTGGGAAACGAGATGGACGGGCCCTGGCAGATGGGGGCCAAGACCGCCGACGAATACGGCCGCATCGCCTGCGAGGCGGCCAAGCTCATGAAATGGGTGGACCCTTCCATCGAGCTGGTGGCCTGCGGCTCCTCGGGTCGCGGCATGTCCGGTTTCGGCGCCTGGGAGATGACGGTGCTGGACCACACCTTCGACCATGTGGAATACCTGTCGATCCACACCTATCTGGGCAACCCCGAAGGCGACACCGCCGGCTATCTGGCCAAGCCCGATGAGATGGATCAGTTCATCGAGGAGGTCGTGGCCTGCTGCGACGCCGTGGCGGCCAAGAGACGCTCCCGAAAGCGGATCATGCTCTCCTTCGACGAGTGGAACGTCTGGTTCCACACGGACCAGCAGATCCCGGAGCCGTGGGCGGTTGCTCCCGCACAGCTTCAGGACATCTACAATGTGGAGGACGCTCTCTGCGTGGGCGGGATGCTGATCTCACTCATCAACCATTGCGACCGGGTGAAGATCGGCTGCCTGGCCCAGATCGTGAACGTCATCGCCCCCATCATGACCCAGAAGGGCGGCCCGGCCTGGAAGCAGACCATCTACCACCCCTTCGCGCAGGCCTCCGGCTTCGGCCGCGGCGTGGCCCTGCGCGCCCTGGTGGACAGCGACAAGGTTGACTGCCCGGGCAGGCAGGGCGTGGACAGCCTCCGCATGGCGGCCGTGGCCGACCCGCAGACCGGTGAGCTGGCCCTGTTTTGCCTCAACCGTGATCTCGCCGAGCCGCTGCAGATGGAGGTCACCCTCCGCGCCTTCCCGCAGCTACGCCTCCTGGAACACAGCGTGCTGCGCCACGACGATCTCAAGGCCGTCAACACCGCCGAGGCGCCGGAGGCGGTGGCCCCCACGACGATATCCGGGGCAACGGTGGAGGGCGGTACTCTGCGGGCCGTCCTGCCGCCCGCCTCGTGGAATGTGGTCCGGCTGGCAAAGGAATAGAGGTCTGGCCGAGAAGCCGGGCCTGCCGTGAGGATTTCATCCTGAGCGCCGCCGCCGAGCCGTGGGCCGTTGTAGGGCGGCGACCTGTGCGCCGCCGAGCCGTGGGTCGTTCAACCTCTCCCAGTCCCGCCCTGCGGGACGTCCGGGAGAGGTCGGCTGTTCGGGCTCGCCGTGCGAGCCCGAACAGACGGGTGAGGGCAAGGCCCGCCCAACCGGCGCCGGGCGCCACGGCGGTCCGCCCGGCGCCACCGGCCATATGCCGGAGACCAACAGGGGGTGAACACGCCGTCCGACCGAACAACGGCGGCGGGGCCCGCCCGGCGGGGCCCGCCCCACCAACGACAGGCGCCACGGCCGTTCGCCGTAGCCGTTTCGCGCCACCAACCACGCGCCACGCGCCACGGCCGTTCGCCCGGCGCCCCCGGCGAGATGACAAGGAGATTGGACTTATGGGCCGATTGCTACTTCTGATGGGGCTCTTCTCGGCATGCCTGTGCCATGGCGCCGACGACTGGAACCCGCCGAACCTGGTGCAAAACCCCGGCTTTGAGCAGGTGAGCGCGGACGGAGCGTTCGCCCCGTGGGGCGACGGCGGGAGCGTCTACACCAGCGTCGCCGATGTGGCTCACTCCGGGGCCCGCTCCCTGCGATACACCAATGAGGATGCCGATAGGTACGTCCTGTGCGGCCAGGAGGTTTTTCTGGAGCCCGGCGCCGCGTACGAGTTCAGTGCCTGGATCAAGACCGAGGGCGTCGACGGCCCCGACAGCGGAGCCACCATTTGCCTGGAGTGGTGGGCGGAGGGCGAAAAGTACCTGGGCGGCAGCTATCCCTCCGGGTTCAAGGGCACCGCGGACTGGCGGCAACTGAAGGCGATCAGTGGCCGGGTGCCACCCACCGCGGTGAGCTGCAACATCACCTGCTACCTGCGCAAGGGCTGTACCGGGACGGCGTGGTTCGATGATGTCGAGCTGCGCCGGCACCGGGAGCCGCCTTTGCGGACGCTGCTCACCCGCCCCAACTATCGGGGGCTCGTGGTTCCCGGGACAGGGCCGGTCCAGGTGAGCGCCGATCTCTCGCTGGCCGACTGGGGGCTGGAGCCGGAGCAGGTCATGGTGCGCACCGATGTGGTGAAGGTGGCCGACGAAAGCCTCTGCCGCACACAGAGCCGGCTGCCCGCCGGCCCCTCCATGGACATCCGGGTGAACGTGGACGGACTGGAGAAGGGCGCCTACCGGCTGGACATCGTGCTGCAGGCCCGAGCCGGCGAGCAGGAGATCGGCCGCGATAGCTGGCGGCTGCAGATAGTGGACCGCGCGGACCTCCAGGGACGCGCCGCACACGTCGACGAGCACAACCGGCTCATCTGTGATGGCGAGCCCTTCTTCCCCCTGGGGATGTACTTCAGCGGTGTCAACGAGGAGGACCTGCGGCTCTACGCGGACAGCGGGTTCAACTGTCTGATGCCCTACGGCTCCCCGAGCCGGGAGCAGATGGACCTGGCCCACAGCCTGGGGCTGAAAGTCATCTACTCGGTGAAAGACATCTACTCCGGCTCCACCTACTGCCCCAAGGACATCGAGACCGAGGCCGACGAGCGGGCCTATATCGAGGCCAAGGCGGCCGAGTTCTCGGATCACCCCGCCCTGCTGGCCTGGTACCTCAATGACGAGCTGCCCCAGGAGTACATGGCGCGCCTGGAGGCCCACCAGCAGTGGCTGGAGGAACTTGACCCCGGGCACCCCACATGGGTGGTCCTGTACCAGGTGGGGCATGTCGCCGCGTACGCCAAGACCTTCGACGCCATCGGCACCGACCCGTACCCGATCCCCGGCAGCCCGGCCCGGCGTGCGGCGGAATGGACCCAGATGACGGTGGGCGCGGTCAAGGGCAGTCGCCCCGTGTGGCAGGTGCCGCAGGTATTCAACTGGGCCAATTACCGCAAGACGGAAGAGGAGAAGCAGGGCCTCCGCCCGCCTACGAAGGCCGAGATGCGCAGCATGGCCTGGCAGTGCATCACCAACGGGGCCACGGGATTGGTGTTCTACTCCTTCTTCGACATCAAGCGTGATACGGTGGTGCCCTTCGAGGAGCAGTGGGGGTATGTCAAGGACATGGCCGCCGAGATCCGCGAGCTGTCCCCGGTGATCCTGTCCGTGGAGCCGGCGCCGAGTATCCGGCCCGTCAGCGGGCGGGGGTGGCTGCATTACATGGTCCGCCGCCTCGGGGGCAAGGTGTACCTGTTCGTGGTCAATGACGGCCCGAGAGCCGGCAGGGCCACTTTCGCCCTGGGTTCATACCCCCGGCAGGCGAGCCTGCGCGGACAGGGCCGTCTCACCCTCGACGACAGCCCCTATCTGCGCTGCGCCGTGGAGCCCTTCGGGGTCAACGTGTACGAGATCCAGCCGTAGCCTGAGCCGTCTGGGCATGCGAAGAGCCCGGCCGCTTGAGGCCGGGCTCTTTGTGTATGGACTGTAAGGATGATGGCAAGCGGCAAGGAGCGGTTACTCCGCCAGCAGATAGTCGGCGGGGCGCTGGTCCAGGGCCGCCGTGCGCACATCGAACCCGCTGCGCTCGATGAGCTCGCGAAGCTGCAGGGCGTTGGGCAGTCGCCGCTCGGCACGGTCCGCGTCATTCAAAGGCTCGTCGTCGTGGACCCGGCAGACCACGGTATCCACCCCGAAATGCAGGGCGATCTGGGTGGTCTTCATGCCCAGATCGTTGGCGTAACAGCGCACATGCGGCACACCGGCCAGGAATACTCGAGCCACCGCGAACTCGCGGAGATCCTCGGTGCCCCCCACCAGCGTCCCGGGATCCACGCCGTACTCCGTGAGCGTGTAGGCCCGAGGCGCGTAGAAGGTGAAGCCTCCTGTCTCGTCCTGGAGGTCCCGCAGATAGCTGAGGTGGTGGAGCTTCTCCTCGGCCCCCTCCAGGTGGCCGTAGAGCATGCTGGCGCCGCCGGCGAGGCCCACCGAGTGGGCGTCTCGCATGACCTGCAGCCACTGGCCGCCGGTGGCCTTGGCTCCGCAAAGCACCTTCCGGATGCGGGGGTCGAAGATATCGGCGCCGTCCTCGAGAATCGAGTTAAGACCGGCGTCTCGCAGATCGCACAGGACGTCGGTGAAACGACTCCGGGCCATCGCGGTGATGGCCGCGAGTTGGGCGGGTGCGAACCCCTGCAGGTGCACCTCGGGGTAGGCATCGCGAATCGCCGAGAGCATGTCGAGATAGTAGTCGTAGGTGACGTCGGGGTTGGTGCCGCCGGTGAGCTGGAACTGGTCGATTCCCGCCGCGACGGCCTCACCTACCAGATCGACCACCTCGGGGACGGAACGGGTATAGGCTCCCGGCGCCCCCGGAGGCTTGGCATTCAGGCAGTAACGACACTGGTTCCGACACACATTACTGTAGCGGATGCGCCGTGCTCTGACCAGTATGCGCTCGGCCCCGGCGACTCGGGCACCGACGATCTCGGCCAGCCTGCCCAGAGCCAGCAGATCGGTGCTGGCATACAGGGCCTCGCCCTCGGCCTCGGAGATGTGTTCTCCGGATAGCAGCTTGTCTCTGATGGGATATAGTTCGTCATTCATCGTGTTCGACCGTTGCCTTTGTGTGTTTCTGCATTGTCAATCGCCTGTTCGGCAAATCCTCGCAACATCCCTCCCCTCCGATAGGAGCCGTACGCGCCCGATTATAGGCCCAACTCCCGGCCGGTGCAATGGGCCGCGAGTGACTCGCCTGCGGAGCCGACGTCAGGCCACGAAGAAGGGGCCGCGAGTGACCACGCGGGAATGCGCTGGATGGACCATACTGCCGGGGTAGCTTGTGCCGGGGAGCGCGACCGTCATGGACCCCGCATGCTCCCTCACTCGCCTGAGACGTCCGCAACCATTCCCCTGCTACGCCCCACCGGAACACCCGGCGGACCCGCAACTACTCACCAAAGGAAAACATGCACTTCGTGGGCCACTGCAACAGCCGCGTTGTCAAGGGCGAGGCTCTGCCTGTACAGACGCCTCAGGCGTGCCCTGGGTTCGTTACATCGTTACGTACCGTTATCGGCAGAGGGCTCCAGGGCTTGACTCGAGAAGCGCCCCAAGCCCGGGAATCCCGGCTTCAAATTGTCTTACAGCACATCTCAAACCGAGTGCTGCGTTGCCCGCGTTCCCGCCCCCGCGCCCCGTGGTGGTGCGGGCGGCCGCCACCGCACGATCCCGCAGGCCCACAGATAAGCGGCGGCGACGCCATTGGCTTGGTTCGGCAGTCGCTCTCTGTTGCTTTCTACTGCGTTAGTATTGGGCGGCGAAGTATGCTTTGGCGGAGGCTGCGGTGCCGAACGCCGCGGCCCCTGTACTTTCCTGCGCCCAACCTGCCTGGCCCAAGATGCACAAGCACCGCACCGCGGCAACTCCGGCCGCAGGGCCGGTGGATCCTCGTCGCGGGCGGCAAATCCAAACAGCAGAGGTGTTCAGAGGCTATGCGCCGTGGTTTCACGCTTATTGAGTTGCTTGTGGTCATTGCCATCATCGCCATTCTGGCCGCCATCCTCTTCCCGGTCTTCGCCCGGGCCCGCGAGAAGGCGCGGCAGACCTCGTGTCTGTCGAACCTCAAGCAGATGGGGCTGGCCTGCATGATGTACGCCCAGGACTATGACGAGACGCTGCCGCGCCACTGCTATCAGCCCCGCCCGCTCTTGCCCACCGGGGACTATCCCTGGGCCATGGCGGTACAGCCGTACGCCAAGAACTCCCAGCTCTTCCTGTGCCCTTCCAACACCGCCTGGCGCAATGAGGCCAAGTGCTGCGGCGGCTACGGCTACAACCTGAGCACCACGCCCAGCGGCGGCGGTGTGGGCTGCAGCAATCAGCGGATGTCCCGCATCACCGCTCCGGCGGGCCTGATCATGATCACCGAAGTCGGCAATGGGGCCGACGCCGTGGCCTGGTGTGGGTACTGGAACGTGGAGTCTGACACCGGCAACCCCAACTACGTGCATCAGACGGGCCGGCACAATGAGGGCAGCAACTCGATCTTCGCCGACGGCCACGCCAAGTGGCTCAAGCAGTCGGAGATCCTCCGTACCCGCGGCTACTGGGACCTGCGCTACAGCCAGTAACGCGAGCGCGACGCTTTGGACCACATGCGGGCCCGGCGAGATTGCCGGGCCCGCCGTCTTTGTGGGGGACGGCTATCGGTAAACGAAAGCAGGGCCGGCGACTGAGCGCATGGCACGAACGGTTTGCATTATAACAGGAAAACAAAGTAAGATGTCTTTGATGACCAAACCGTTATCGTCGGAGCACGCAGTCGAAAGGAAGAGCAGCATGGGACGTAGAGGCTTCACCCTTATCGAGTTGTTGGTTGTGATCGCGATCATGACGGTGCTGATTTTCTAGTTTTCGGGGGTGCTGAGGCCTCTGC
>CAYRFY010000288.1:0-8016 GCA_964423635.1 uncultured Armatimonadia bacterium
GGTACTCGGCGCCCACCGTCCCCGCACTCTCATTGAGCCAGCGGCTCAGCAGCGTGGAGCAGCGGGGCTCCTCCGCCGATACGAGCAGACCCGCCATCAGTCCGGCCACTTCATCGCGGGTGAGAACGACGTCCCGGACAAGGGCACCCATCGCCATTGAGCCCAGCCACATGAGCATCGGGGGCACAGGTACCCGCAGTACCCGACGACCGAGAGCCTCTGCTATCATGGCGACGAGGTCCGAGAACCCGTATCGCTCGGGCCCCACGGCGTCCCAGACCACATCCTCGGCGCCAGCGCCCGCCTCCACGGCCAACCTCGCGAGGTCTTCGACGAACACCGGCTGCAGGGACGCCTCGCCCCACGGAACCGGAAACGCGGGAAACCTCCGCACCATCCAGGCGATGTTGTTGATCAGGATATCCTCGGCTCCGAAGATCACCGTGGGGCGGAGGATGGCGTGACTGAGCCCGGAAGTCCGGACAAGCCGTTCGGCTTCGGCCTTCAGGCGGAAGTAGGGGAGAGGGGAGCCCTCGGAGGGGTTGGTGATGCTCACGTGCACGAACCGTCGCACTCCCGCGGCCTCCGCGGCGGCCAGTAGTGCCGCCGTGTCGGCCACGGCCCCCTCGAAGGTGCGGCCCCTGTGGGGGAAGCGGATCCAGTAAGTGTTGTAGAGCGTGTCTGCTCCGGCAAGGTGCTCTGCGAGCCGGTCGGGAGCGTCAAAGTCGAACGGCCGCGCCTCCACCATGTCGCCGAAGGGGCTCTCGCGTCCGGGGTGACCGGTGATCGTGCGGACCCTACGCCCACGGGCCAGCAGCTCGCGCGTGATATACCTCCCCGAAAAGCCGAAGGCGCCGGTGACCACATCCAGGCCCGTGTCCGTCATGGTTGTCTCCTTCCACAATCGCGCGATGCCTTCCCTGTCGCCGCCCGCCGGCGGCCGACGGGCCTTTGCCGTTGACTGCCGTTGAACCCAGGCCCGCGACGCGCGGACTCGCGACTCGGGACTGTCCCCGAGAAGGCGATCGGCACACCGAGCGCGAACAGTGCGCTCCAACTCCGCAGGCAGGTGACGCCATGCAAAGCCTCAATGATCTATGGACAATGGCGGCCACGGAACACGCAGGGCGTGTCGCGGTCATTCACGAGGGGCACCCGTATACATACCGGGAGTTGGACCATCTGATATCGGCCTTCGCGGGCCACCTGCGCTCGCGCCTGGGCGTCAGGCCCGGCCAGCGTGTGGCCCTGGCCATGCCCAACTGCCTGCACTCCATCGTGTGCTATCTCGGAGCCATTCGCGCCGGCGCCGTGGCGCTGCCGATCAACATACGCCTGAAGGCTCAGGAGATGCAATTCATGCTCGATGACGCCGGGGCCTCTGTGGTGGTCGTGCACCGCGGCGTCTGGGACACGGTGCGACAGGCCGTGGAGGGGCTGGAAGCGCTGCGGGCCGTGGTGGGCATCAGTGTTGACGGGACGGACGTGATCCCGGTTGACGACCTGCTGCGACCCGGCGAGCCATGCGCACCTCATCCGGCCGGGCCGGAGGATGTGGCGGCCATCATCTACACCTCGGGTACCACCGGCCTGCCCAAGGGCGCCATGATCACCCACGGCAACGTGCTGTTCAACGTGCAATCCACCATCGCCGGGCACGGCTTTCATCCGGCCGACATCCATATCCTGGCGGTGCCCCTCTTTCATGTGACCGGCCTGAACACCATCATGCCCACGGCGTTTGCCCAGGGCGCGACGCTGGTGGTGACGGCGCGCACCGCGCCCTCGGAGATCCTCGCTCTGGTGCAGGAGCACCGTGCGACCACGTTCTTCGCCGTGCCGACGACCATGATCCTGCTCCTGCAGACACCGGGGATCGAGAGGTTCGATGTGTCCAGTCTGCGCCTGGTGGCCTATTCCGGGGCGCCGATGCCGGTGCGCTCTATCAGGCAGCTTCGCGACGTGTTCCCGCAGGCCCGGCTGCACAACTTCTTCGGCCTTACGGAGACCACCTCGGTGACGACGGTACTCCCCGACGAGCAGGCCCTGGAGCGGCCGGAGTCCATCGGGACAGCGGTGCCGGGACTGGAGCTGAAGGTGGTGGACGACGAGGGCAGGCCGCTTTCGCCCGGGGAGGTAGGGGAGCTGCTGGTCAAGGGGCCCAGCGTGGTCAAGGGCTATTACAATCGGCCGCAGGCCACCACGGAGGCCATCGTGCACGGCTGGCTACATACCGGTGACACGGCCTTCATCGACGAGGAGGGCTTTGTCTTCCTGCAGGGGCGCAAGAAGGAAATGATCATCGTCGGTGGGGAGAACGTGTACCCTGTGGAAGTGGAGAACGTGCTCACCGGCCACCCGGAAGTGGCCGAAGTCGCGGCCATCGGCAAGCCGCACGCGGTGTTCGGCGAGGTGGTCAAGGCGGTGGTCGTGCTGCGACCGGGGGCAAGCGCCACGGAGCGCGATCTCAAGCGCCATTGCGCCCACCGGCTCGCCGGCTACAAGGTGCCGCAGGTGTTCGAGTTCCGCGACGCCCTGCCTCGGAACCCCTCGGGCAAGGTGGTCAAACGTCTGCTGGACCAGCAGGAGGTGTGACGGCGTCCGGCCCACGGCGGCGCGCGTCGATCGGGCGGGATCCGAGGCTTCACTGAAGCTTCGGGGGGCAGGAGGAATCCCGCACCGGTCCGGGGAACAAGCAGCGGGCCATACTCGTGCCGGGCCCCGGCGTACCGGGGCGCGGCACTTCTGTGCTTCCAGTCCGAGGAGCGGACGGGGACGGCGGGCTCGGGCTGCGGAGACCGAAGAAGGAGACACTAAGACGACTTGAAACACGAATCTGCGTCGGCGATCACTCCCCAGAACAACAAGCCGGATCCCAGCACCTCCCCGGACCACGACCAGCAGCCGCGGCAGTGGGTCACCTCCCGCTCAGTGGTGATTGCGCTCATCCTCACGATTCTCAGCGGTTTCTGGGTCAAGCAGTCCGAGATCGTGGCTCTGGCCTGTCAGGGCACCGAGGCGGTGCCGTCGATTCCCGGAGTGGGAGCGCTCATTTTCCTCATCCTGCTCAACGGCGCGCTGCGAAGGCAGAAGCTGATCCGGCCGCTGACGACCACCGAGCTGATCACGATCTTCCTCTTCGTGACCGTGGCCACGTTCATGTTCGCCTGTGGCATCGGCCGGTTTCTCATTGCGTGCCTCACGGCGCCATTCTACTACACCAGCCCCGACGCCCCGCTGGAGGAGCTGGCTCAGTTCATCCCGGCCTGGATGGCACCCACGGACGCCGTGGTGCACAAGTGGGTCTACGAGAGTTCGCCCACGGGCCACGTGCCCTGGGACGCGTGGAAGTGGCCGATCGTGTCCTGGGTTGGCTTTCTCACCGTCTTTGGTGGGACGCTGACCTGTCTGATGGTGCTGTTCAATGATCCCTGGGTGCACGACGAGCGCCTGGTGTTCCCTCTGGTGCGCCTGCCTTTGCAGATGATCGATCCGGAGTACTCAGACAGGCCTTTCTTCCAGACAAAGGCCGCCTGGATCGGGATCGGCATCGCGCTGGTTCTCAACGCCATCAACATCGTGCGTGGGGTCTTCTTCGGAGGGCCCAGCGGGGGGATGACCTTCGACCTGGGGACGGCGCTGACGGGGGCCCCGTGGGACGCCCTGCGTCCCCTGGTGCTCCATTTCCGGCCGGAGCTGGTGGGGCTGGGTTACCTGATCTCCACCGAGCTTTCCTTCTCGATCTGGTTCTTCTACCTGTTCAACAAGATGCAGGCAGTGACCATGTCCATGGTGGGCTACCGTGTGTCCGGAATGCCCTTCGAGCAGGAGCAGGGCATCGGGGCGTACATCGTGTTGGCCGTGATCCTGTTTTGGAAGGCCCGGGTGCCTTTCAAGCAGGCGATGCTGTCGATACTGCGCCTGACCAGGCCGGGGGATGAACCGGCGCCGGCCGTGAACCAGTGGGCCCTCATCGGGTCTTTGGTGGGGTTCCTGGCGGTGGTCCTGTTCGCCCGAGCCGCCGGCATGGCCCTGTGGCTGGCGGTGCTGTACTTCGCGATCCTCGTCTCCGTTGCCGTTGTGTATGCCCGGCTTCGGGCCGAGACGGGGGTGCCTCTGGTGTGGGCCTTCCCCTATGGCCAGCAGCACAAGGTCATCAAGTACTTCACGAACTCGCAGACCATCGTGGGCCTGGGCCCTGAATACCGTTCGGCCACCATCTACTCGCTCTTCGTGTTTCTCTCCAGAGGCTTCTTCCCGGCGGTCTCGGGGTACGGCATCGAGGGATTGACGCTGGGGCACGGCGCCGGTCTGCGCAAGAGCGCCGTGCTCAATCTCCTGGTCGCAGCCATCGCCGTGGGAACGCTGGCGTCTTTCTGGTTCCATCTGACGCCCTACTACGAGGAGGGGGCCGTGGGGCTCCGTGGGGGCCTGTGGGGGTCGGGCAATGCCCGGGCGGAGTATGCCGCGGTTTGGAAGGCCACCCAGATGCCGGTGGCGCCGGACGTGCCGCGGATCATCGCGACCCTCTCCGGTGGGGCCTTCCTGGGGCTGCTCACCGTCATCCGGGCCATGTTCTTCGGCTCGCCTTTGCACCCTCTGGGTTACGCCATGGCCTGCTCCTACGGCAGCCTCCTGTGGGGCTCGTTCTTCCTGGTGTGGCTCGCCAAGTCGGTCCTTCTCCGCTACGGCGGGCACAAGGCCTACCTCAACGCCCTGCCCGGATTCCTGGGCTTCGCTCTGGGGCATTTCGTGGTGGCGGGTGCAATCTGGGGCTCACTGGGTGCCGCGCTGGGAGGTCCCTTCCTGCGCTACGGTGTGTGGTTTGGGTAGGTCGGCGGCGGCCGTCTCCTGTGGAGCCGCCGCAGGGCGGGAGTTTGGTCTCGCAACGGCCTGTGGGCAATGGCGGCGTGCGTACATAGACGGTTAGGGACTAGGAAGAGCGGCTCAGGGTCGCGCCTTTTGGGGCGCGACCAGGTTCATCGCCTGTGGCTTCACGGTGCACTCCAGGGGGGTCTTTCCGAGGACCTCGCCGTCCACCTGCCACGGCGCCGGCGGCTCGCATTGCACGAGGATGTCGCGTCCGCGGAAGACCTCCATGTGGGGCTGGCTGCGGGCGGATTCCCCGGCGAAGAACACCGCATTGGCCTCGCGCTGGAGCTCATCGCGGCGGCACTCGCGCAGGATGACGACGTCCAACTCGCCGTCATCTTCGCGGGCCTCGGGAACGAGCCGCACGCGCCAGGCATATTGTGCGGTATTGCAGATGAAGATGGCCCACATCCTGCCCTCGATCTCCTGTCCCTCGATGGCGGCCCGGAACGGCCAGGGGCGCAGCCGGGCAAGCGTCTCCATGAACTGCCCGACGAAGGCCAGCTTCCCCAGCCAGGACTTCCACATGCTGTCGGTGTCCGCCGCCACCTGAGCGTCCAGGCCGCAGCCGGCCATGGTCACGAAGTGCCGGTCGTTCACGCAGCCCAGGTCGATCCTGCGCACGGCGCCCTCGGCGATGGCCCGGCACGCCGTCTCCACATCCCCCGCCGGCAGGCCCAGATAGCTCCCCAGCACGTTCCCGGTGCCCAGCGGGATCAGGCCCAGGGCGGTGTCGCTGCCCGCCAGGCCGTTGACCACCTCATTGACGGTGCCGTCGCCCCCCGCGGCCACGACGAGGTCGTAACCCTGGGTGGCCGCGCGACGGGCGATGCGCTGCGCCTCACCCGGTCCGCCGGTGAGCAGCAGATCCGCGTCAATGCCGTGCCCCGCCAGGCACTTCTGCGCTTCCCCGGGGAGGTCCGGTTGAGAAGAGACCCCGCGCGCTGCGGGATTGGCGATGAACAGTGCTCGTGAGAAAGCGGACATGCCGGACGGCAACCTCCCAGTATCGATCGGCCCATGTGCGACAGGGAGCCGGTTTCGCCTGCGCGGCGATGTGGGGGAGAGCCGGACCGGACCCCCACGGACGTGTCCCCCGCTACCGAATCGTCCAGAACCGTACCGTACCATCGCTGCAGGCGACGCGCAAGACCCGGTCGCCATCGGAGAAGGACAGGGCCTTGACGCAGGCCCCCGCACCGGAGAGCCGGTGGTAGCGCGAGCCCGTCTTGGTGTGCCACACCAAAACGTCCCCGCGCAGGTCGCCGCTGGCCAGGAGACGGCCGTCAGCGGAATACTCCAGGCAGTAAACAGGGTCCGCGTGCCCCGTGAGCTTGCGGGGAGGGGCGGTCTCCCAGGCGGTCCAGAGGTACACGACGCGGTCCATGCCGCCTCCGGCCACGTGGTACCCGTCGGGGGAGCAGGCTACGGCGTTGATCCCGATCGCCGGCCCCTGGATCGTGAACGTCCGGCCCTCCTTGCGGTAATCCCAGATCACGACCTTCCCCAGAGTGCCGGCACTGACGACGGCCATGCCTCCCTCGGTCCAGGCGACGGAGGTGACCCTGTGGCCGTTGACGGTGAGCGAGCGCACCGGCTCTAGAGCGGCGGTATCCCAGACCGCGACTGTGCCGTCGGTGTAGCCCGCGGCCAGAAGGCCACCTTCGGGGGAGAAGCGCAGGGCCATCGCGCTGCCCCTGGGAACGGGGAGGTTACCCAGCGGGGCTCTGGTCTCCGCCTGCCACAGCATAACGAGCCCATCCATGCTCCCCGCGGCGAGAGTAGTGCCGTCGGGAGAGAAGGCCAGTGAGACGCGGGGCGAATCCGTCCCTTCGCGCAGCCACACCCCGCGGCCGTTTCTCAGCTCCCATTGCACCACCTGGGTGGCGTCGGTCCCCGCCAGCCTGCCCGACGTGGGGGAGAAGGCCATGGCATGGACCTGCGTGCTGGTGGCGGCCAGGCGCAGACCCCTGCGGCACCGGTCGCGGAACACGGCCTCCAACACCGCCACCACCGTCAGCGTCGTGAGAGCCGCGACGCCCGCCACCCGCCCGTGGGAGAACGCCGACATGGTGAACAGCAAGACGACGATGAGCATGAGGACCTGCTCCCAGCTTGCCAGCGCACTCCACAGCCGGTCGATGGCCAGGGCCGGTGCGCGAAGGGAGCCCAGCGGCCCGGGGAGTTGGCAGGCCCTCTGGGCTTGCCCCACCGTGGGCGGCCTCGGCGGCACCGCCGGAGGAGGCGAAGACGGCGTCGGGGGCGGGATGGCGGAGGGTCTTGCGGAGGTGGCCGGAACCTCGACGGCCGGCCGCGACGCCTCCACTTCGACCCTGGAAGGGAAGGGGTCCAGGCCGCCGAGAAGGGCGGCGCGGGCGCACCACGGGCATTGCCCGAGGTGCCGACCGTAGCGATGCTGGGAGTTGACGGCACAGGTGGTGAGGCGGTCTTCCGCCGCCGCCAGCGCGGAATGCCACGTCTCGGCATCCGGGCGCGCCGACGGGTCCTCGAAGCCGTCCTCGAAGCAGCGCAGGAACAAGGCGCGCAGCTCCGGGTCGATGATCTCGAAGGCCGGAGCGGTGGGCACGGGCCGATTGGGCCCGGTCCGCCGCTGTCCGTACGGGAAGTGCCCGGCGAGGATATTGGCCTCATACGGCGGGGGCTCGCCATCTCCTGTGTAGAACCCCGAGAAGGGGTGTGTCCCCTCCATGAGGAGACGGAAGATGACCACCCCGAGACCGAACAGGTCGTGCTCCGCGAGACGGTCGACCTCGCTGAAGTGCACGCCCTGTAGTTCCGGGGGGGTGAACTCGGGCTTGCCCACGTTGGAGCGGAAGACCCGTTTCGAGAGCGGATCTGTCACCTGGAAGGAGTCCGTGTCCACCAGCGTGACCAGAGCGTTTCCGGCCACACGAATGTTGGACTCGTTGACATCGCCGATCACATAGCCTCGAACGTGCACGGCGTGCACGGCCACCGCGATGTTCCTCGCCGTGCGGTGCAGGTACAGATAGGAGAACAGCGGACAGACCCGCCGGCGGGTACCGGGGCTGTAGTAGTCCATGACCGCCGGCATCTCGTGCACCCGCGGAATGAGGGCGCCGACGATCTCGTTGCCACGCAGAGGGTCGCCCAGCAGCTCCA
>CAYRFY010000288.1:8026-9576 GCA_964423635.1 uncultured Armatimonadia bacterium
GCGATGGACACGTGGCCCTGCGCGGCGGTGGGGTCCGTCGGAGGGTTGTCCACCATGACCTGCAACTTGTGGGCGCGCTCCTCCGAGGGCCTGTGGTAGACCTTGGCCACCAGGTCCGGGGCCTCACCCAGGGCATACACCCTGGCCTCGCCCCCGGAGCCCACCAGGAGGCTCTCCTCTGTCCTGACGCTGCCGGCTCCGGGCAAGCGTGTCAGTTCCACAGGGCACTACTCCGTGAGGGCTGCCAGCAGCAGGGTGAGGTCGTCGTCGCTGCGCTCGGCGATCTTCGGTGAGGTCAGGAAGCCCGCCAGTTGACGCCGGGCCGCCTCTTGATCGGTGAAGGACCCGGCAAAGCGGAACAGCGGCGCGAAGAACGGGGCATGCGGGGCGCCGTCCGGCATCTTCATCGCCAGCATCTGCAGGCCGTCAGAGAAGGCGCACAGGTAGCCGGCCCGGCCGTGCCAGACGCGAATCTGAGCCCCCTCGAGAGCCCCCGGGGAGACGATGAACACCGTCTCGTTGGCGTACTCGCCGCTCTGGGGCACGGTGAGGGCGGTCGGTGTGCCGGCCGCATCGCCGATGACCGCCGCACCATCACCCACCTGGGCCGCCGCCACCAGGTCCGCGGTCGCGACGAGGACGATGAGCGTGCTCGCCAGGTCCGCCGCCGGCACCTTGCGCCGTGCCGCTTCGGCCCGCACGGCATCGTGGGCCTCGCGCAGGGATCTCTCGAGAGCCAGCCGCCACTGCAGATCCGTCTGTGGCAGCGGATGCAGAGGCAGACGCTGCACGGCGGTCTCGGCGGCGAGCGCGGCGCCCACATCCGCATGGGGAGCGGAGCCCGCGCCGTCGGCAATGGCGGCGAGCAGGTACCCCTCCGGCGTGACCCACCAGGAGTGGGCATCCTGGCAGGCCGTGCCGTTGCGCTCGTGTCCCTTGCCCCTGACAGAAGCTCCCACCGCCCGCCATCGGGGCGCCGAGCTTGGACCCGTCGCCGTCTCGCGCAAGCCGTCCTTCTCGTCGATCCGCATCACACCACCGCCCACCCGTCCGGCGAGGGAAGCGGCACCATGTCCTCGCCCACATTGGAATGCGAGATGCGCCCCATGCTGCTTGAGAGCCACATGAACATCGAGCTGAAGTTCAACCCTACCAGTTGCACCGGTTCGCGAACCACCATGCGCCGCAGCTTGTCCATGTTGGCGTGCTCTACTCCCACGGCGAAGAAGGCCACGTGGCGGTTCTTTTCCGCCTCGCTGATCCGGTCCACCGCTCGCTGGACCTCTCCCGGCGGATTGCCCTGTGGTTCGCCGTCGGTGATCAGGAATGCCCACGGACGGTAGTAGGCGATGCCGTTTTGTCGGTATGTGTGTTTCCGCGTTTCCAGCATGTCCAGAGCCCTGTTGACGGCCACCCCGGTCAGCGTTCTTCCGCGGGCCTCCAGTGTGGGCGGCCTGAACTTGTCCACGGTCACGAAGTCCTGCACCACGGTGACCTGGCTGTCGAAGGTGATGATGGCCACCTCCACCCGCCGTGCTGCCAGTGGGTCT
>CAYRFY010000289.1:0-1610 GCA_964423635.1 uncultured Armatimonadia bacterium
GGCGGCCTTCAGGGCGCCGGCGTGGATGGACTTCCAGAACTCGTGGGTGGTGCCCTTGGGGATGACGGCGAGGGTCATCTCGGCGGATTCCTGGCCGGCGGCGCCCTTCTCGCCTTCCGACGACCCGGCGAAAGGCTGCTCCACGTTGGCGGGGACGGCGTCGGTCGGCGGCTGGGGAGCCTGCCTTGAACAGGATGCGAGGAGAAGCAGGGGCAACAGACACAGGACAGCAAAGCCGGCTCGTCTCATGGTTGACCACCTTCTCGCACGGTTCGGCGGCGCCCGAAAGCGGCCGCTCCTGGCCGGGGTAGAAACCCGTGAGGTCAGGTAGCGCTGCTTTCGGCGAGAGGGAGCGTCACACCTTCTTGCCGCCACGGCCGGCGGGCGAGGCACGCTGTCGGCATGTGCCCCGCATGGACGAACCGCCACCGGAACCACGGCCACGGGGAGTTGCGGCAGTTGTTGGGGACCTCCGTGCGGAGCCGGGGAGGTCCATCCGCTTCCGGTGTCCAAGTCCATCCTCGACCCACAGTCTGTCCAGTAGCTTGAGGAGCGCGCAGAAATGGGCTCATTGCCTCACGGCGCCGTGGCGCTGGTCACCGGAGCCGCACGACGACTGGGACGGGCCATCGCCCTGCGCCTGGCCGCCCGGGGCTGCGGTGTGGTGGTCCACTATCGGTCCTCGGAGCAGGAGGCGCAGCACGTCGTGGAGCTCGTGGCCTCCGAGGGCGTCGGTGCCTGGCTGCTGCAGGCCGATCTTGCCGACCCCGGTGAGGCCGAGGCCCTTGCGGACCGCGCCATGGAACTGGCCGGTCGGCTCGATGTTCTGGTGAACAACGCCTCCAGCTATCCCAGAGGCGACCTGGCCACCCTGGCTTTCGACGACCTCGTCGCAAGCCTGCGGCTCAATGCGTGGGCACCCTTTGCCGTCAGCCGGGGATTTGCGTGCAGCGCGAAGCGAGGCCGGATCGTAAACATGCTGGACGCCCGGCTGCGGGGCTACGACCGCGAGCATCCGCAGTACATCCTGGCCAAACACATGCTGGAGAAGCTCACCGGGATGATGGCCATGGAACTGGCCCCCGGCTTCACCGTGAATGCCGTGGCGCCGGGTCTGGTGATGGCGCCGGTGGACAATGAGTCGCTGGATATCCAGCGACTGGCCGGTGACCTCCCGCTCCGGCGAGCGGGCAGTCCTGAGGACGTCGTGGAGGCCGTGGAGTTCCTGCTGGGAAGCGGGTACATCACCGGGCAGGTGATCTACGTGGATGGCGGCCGGCACCTGCGGGAGCCGTGAGAGGCTGTAGGGCGCGGGCCTGTACCGCGCCGAGAGGGGCCGGCAGACGGCGGCGGCCGACGGCGGACGACGCCTCACCCCCGGCCCTTCGGGCCCGCCCCCTCTCCCTTACTCCGCCAGACGACGGCGGAGACGGGAGGAGGGGGCAACGGCCAATGGCGCACGGGTCGAGGGTGCCGGTCTGCCGGGCGCGGGCCTGTACCGCGCCGAGGGGGGCCGGCAAACGGCGGCGGCGCACAGGTCGCCGCCCTACAAGAGCAAACGGCCACGGCGCTGCCGTTCTGTAGGGCGCGGGCCTGTACCACGCCGCGAG
>CAYRFY010000289.1:1710-9566 GCA_964423635.1 uncultured Armatimonadia bacterium
CAAACGGCCACGGCGCTGCCGTTCTGTAGGGCGCGGGCCTGTACCACGCCGCGAGACCCGACAACGCCCACACAAGGAACCAGATACCACATGCCGCTGATTACCGACCGCAGGCAAGTCCTCGACACCTACCGCCAGGCCGCGGAGCTGGGCATTGCGCTGCCGAACTTCTGCGCCGAGGACCGCGAGACGCTGGAGGCCATTCTCGCCTCGGCGCTGGAGATTGGACAGGAGATCGGGGTGGATGACCTCCCCATCGTCCCGGCCTGGACCAGCCGCTATCCCGGGCGCAGTCAGATGAAGCTGCTAAGCGCGTGCAAGGACCCGGTGATCGGCACGCGACTGATGCTCTCCGACCTCCAGGTACTCTGCAGCGAGGAGAGCCCCTATGGCCGCCTGCGCGTCATGCCTCACCTGGACCACGCCTGGCCCTGGCTGGATGGGGATGTGATGGAGCGCTTCGCCGATCATTTCGCCTCCATCATGTGCGATGCCAGCGAGAAGCCTTTCGAGGAGAACCTCCGTCTCACAGCCGATCACGCGCGTCGCCTGGGTGATCGGGTTGTCATCGAGGGCGCCGTGGATGAGGTCTACTCGGCCGATGGTGCCGAGGAGAAGAATGAACCCACCACGGTTGAGCAGGCCCGGCGGTTCGTGTCCGAGACCGGAGCGGACCTGATCGTGCCCAATGTGGGCACCGAGCATCGCTCCACCGGCAGGGAGGTCGTCTATCAACGGCAGCGGGCCCGGGAGCTGCGGGACGCGGTGGGAAGCATCTTGTGCATCCACGGCACCTCCTCTCTGCAGGCCGCGGACTTGGCCGGTCTGCCCGGGGACGGCTTTGTGAAGATCAACATCTTCACCACCCTGGCCGTGCACGGGGGCCAGGCTGTGGCGCGGCAGGTGCTCTCGGACCTGGGGAGTATCCTCCCGCCGGATGAGGTCGCCGCGCTGGTCGCAAAGGGCGTTCTGGGCGAAGTGGCGGTACCGTCGGAGGCCCGCCTGGGACCGAAGCTGGGCTCGGTGGCCACCTCCGCGCGGCGCGATGCCTGGTTCGGTGCAGTCAAGGCGAGGTGCCGGGAGTTCCTGTGGGGGCTGGGGTACCAGAAGTTCAGCAGATAGCCCCATGGCCCCTCTGGGGGCAAGCACCCGGACGAGACAGCAGGCGGGTGACCGCCGCCCGAGCGGGCGGCATTCCCCGCACCATCTCCGACCCGGAAGGGTCTGATGTCTTCAGGAGGCAAACTGATGCGCAGAGCTCTGGGACTTGTGGTCCTCATCGTCATGACTGTCGGTCTGAGCGCCTACGCTCAAGATGACGCAGGGGTGCTGAAGAAGTGGGATTTCGAGGACGACCTGCAGGGCTGGCAGACCCTGGATCCCCAGGCGAAGCTGGCCGTGACCGCCGAGGAGGATGCCGTCTACGCAGGAAAGCAGTCGCTGGAGCTGATGTACCAGCAACGGCTGCCCCAGTCGGCGAAGCCGGAGGACATCCCCGGCGTGGCCATAGTGGAGCTGGAGGGGCTGCCGGCGGAGACCAAGAGCCTCCGCTTCACGATAGCCACCGGCTATTCGATACCTGTCATCGTGGCCCTCAGGGAGAGCAATGAGGCGCTGTACATCGCTCCGGTCTGGTCTGAAGTGGGAGACTGGAATCCCGTGCAGCTCAGCCTTGCCGACTTCACGCTCTCCGGCGACGGCCCCAAGGATGATAACAACCAACTGGACCTGGATGAGGTGCAGTACATCGCCATCGCCGACGGGAGTCTGTTTGGGCGCGCCCTGGCCCAGCAGGGCATTCCCATCCGCGTGCCGGAGGCCGCGGAGGTTGGGATCTGGCTGGACGAGGTGATCCTCAGCTCCGAGGAGCCCGACGATGGCGCCGACCCGCTGCCAGAAGAGGGCGCTGAGGAGTTCGCCATCGACTCAGGCGGCAGCAAGACGATTCATTGGCTCCCGCTGGGCGGCGACAATGTCTCGATGCTCTCGATCGACGAGAACGGGGACAGTCTGGGGTACCTGGACGTCTCCTTCGTCAATCCCGCCCGAACGATCTTCGCCATCATGCGCAACGTGCCACCCGGCATGCTGGACGGCTGCAAGAAGCTCTCCTTCGAAGTGAACAGCGAGCTTCCGGCCATGGTCGCCGTGGCCCTGCAGCAGGCCGATCAGAGCCGGTTCATGGTGCTCAAGCAGCTCAAGGGCGGCCAGGAGTGGCAGCAGATCGAGGTCGCTTTCTCCGAGTTCACTGCGCAGCCGGGACAGCAGGGCGGCGGGCGCCCCGATCCGGCGCAGACCACCCAGATCGGCTTTGCCGACGTGCTGGGGATGATGCAGAACGTGATGTCCGCCAATACGTGGCAGATCCGCAATATCAAGGCCTACAAGTAGCCGGAAGAGGTGAGCACCATGGCAGGCAGGGCTCTGAGACTGGTCTTGTTCCTCGTTCTCGTTGTCCTGCCTGCCCTCCTGGGGCTACTCTTGTTCGGCTACCTCACCGGACTGGACATCGGCAGATTGGTGGAGGCCCGCGACGCTCTGGGCCGACTGGTCAGCTCGGACGGCAACCCCATCGCGGTCTACGCCGCCTCGGCCTTCGAGACCATCCATAGGGTCAACGCCTTCGCCGACGGCACCTGGACCTTGCTGTGCGCCACGATCCTGGGCATCGGCGCCCACGGCCTGCTGGGCTGGAAAGCGCCCAGAGACCGGGCGGCCTCCGCGGTCCTCTGGCGCGCGGCGGGGTTCTCCCTCCTTCTCGTGCTCCCCGGCCTTGCCGGAATGGGGCTGTTTGGGAGAGTAGCCATCACGGACTACCACGAGCTGATCGGGGCCTACGAACGGTTCCAGACGGTGGCGAGGGCCGCCGACCCCACGCTGGAGAGCGTCATCGTCGCCAATGCCATCCAGCACGGTCATCGGCTGAACGTCTTCGCCACCGGTACCTGGTCTTTACTGTGCGCCATCGTGGCCACACTGGGCATCCACGGCCTGCTGGGCCTGTGGCGGGAGGAGACCTGGCCGGACAGGGACCTGTGAGCCGCGGCGGTCGGAGGGCTCCTGCTCCCGCGAAGAGGCCCTCTTGCCGCCGCGGGCCGCGCCCCTCGTCCCGGCGCCTCAGCCTCCGTGCACCAGCCTGGCCACCAGCCGCTCCGCCGCCCGGGACATGCTTTTCTCCGGCGCCAGCAAGATCAGCTCCAGACGTGTCCCGGGGCCGCACTCCACCGCCACTCCACCGTCGACCTCTCGCACCGCCACCGTATCCTCGTAGGCCAGCCACCTGCCGTCTTCAATGCGCCCGACCTGTGCCACCAGGGGCCCCGCAGCGTCGCGGCTGAGTGTCACCGTGCCCGCCTCGAAGGGGAGCAGGGCCACGGCCTCGGAGCGGGCGAGAGGCTCATCGTCCAGCGAGACGGCGGCCGCGTGCGCCGCTGAGTGCATGACACGCGCGCCATCGACGGTAACCTCGCCCTGCGCCTCGGCCTGCAAAGCCCGACCCGCGGCGTCCAGCACGCACAGGCCGGGGAGGTCAGAGGCCAGCTCCAGCGCCACGGCATGACTGTCCCGCACGGTCACGGAGGCCCGCTCCCCGGCATTGTGAGCGACGACGACCTCTCCGCTTTCCGCCGTGGTGAGTGTGAAGGCGTGGATGTCGGGGTGATCGGGCTCCACCGGCAGACGTGGCGCCGCGGCCGACCGCAGGAAGGCGCCGTAGACCTCACGCAGGGGCACGCTTTGCTCGATCTCCAGGGGCTCGCCGTAGAACACGATACTCCCTTCGCCCCGCATCTGCCGGGTCGCTATGGCGCCCTCTTCGGTGCCCGCCAGCACCTCGGCGGCGGGGGAGTTCAGACTCACCGCGGGCCGGCCCTGATAGGAGGGGATGTGGGAGAAGGCGCCGGCAGGTGTGACGGACAAAGCCTCCGAGCCGCCGGGATTGAGACCCGCCATGTGTCTGTGCAGCCCTGTCGCCCCGGTGATCTGCAGGAGGCGGTTATCCAATGTGGGCCGGCGGTCGCGGTCGTAGCCCACGTCGCCGGTAATCAGCAGATTGCCGCCTCCTTCGACGAAGGCCAAAGCGGCCCGCCAGCTCTCCTCGGACGGGCAGTACGGCAAGGGCCAGAGGATCGTCCTGCAGTTGGCGGGCAGCGTTGGCAGATCCGCCTCACAGAGGCTCTCGAAGGGCACGTGGAGCCCCAGGAGCGTGTCCAGGGCCCTCTGAATCCCGTCTACCACCCGACTGTTGTCGCCGCCGAGACGGTGGGCGTCGGGGAGCAGGAGGTAAGTGCTCGTAGACGTGTACTTGGGGTGCAGGCCGGTGAACAGCAGGGCCTGATTGCGCTCAACCAAAGCGGCCTGTCGCAGGGAGAAGTCGGCATGGACCTTGCCGAAGGGGAAGATCCCGGCCATGGGGTCGCGCCAGTGCCAGGTGGCGGTGAAGGCCATGCCCATGCCGAAGGCGTGGTGGTGGATATACAGGAAGCGGCGATTGTACTGCTCCTCGGTCTCACCGCCCTCGAAGGACGGGTGCTGCCTGGCTCCGCACTCGCCCACCGACCACGGCTGCCCGGCCCAGCGGCGGTCGAGGGTCTTGAGGGTCACCGGGAATCCCGACAGGGCACCGTAATAGTGCTGATTGGTGAAGTCCTGCTCGCGGGCGGCCAGCGGGGGGTCGAACATGCGCTCTCCCCAGCCGAAGCCCTGGCCCCAGCCGGGGGTGACGGCCAGCTCCGGCCGCTCGCTGCGGAAAGCGGCGCGCGTCTCCACCGCCCACCGGCACAGGGCGTCGATGGAAAACCGGCGCACATCCCGGGCGCGCAGGGCGTCCCAGGCCTGACGCGGGTAGCTGAAGGGCACCTCGGGCATGGCCTGCTCCGGAGCGTCCTGCCCCCAGGCCTCCCGCAGGGCCTCGTCGGTGCCGTAGAGCTCCTGCAGATAGGTGTTGAACGCGGCCCGCTGGCCCGGTGAATCGTCGGAGGTGACGCCGGTCTCGTTGCAGGTGTCCATGATGAAGCCCGGCACGTTTCGATAGCGCCGGGCAATCTCCCGGGCCGAGGCGAGCTGCCCGGCCAGCACTTCCGGGTCGGCCGTGGCCATGAAGTTGGGGGTGTGGAACATCACGATCCCGTGCTTCTGGGCCAGGTAGACCCAGGCGTCGCTGGCGCGCTTGTCGGTCTCATCGCGCCAGTTGAGGAAGCAGCGAGAGATGGTGAGCCCCAGGTCCTGCATGGTGGCGAAATCGCGCTCGTAGTCCGCAGGGCGTCGCTGACTGATGGAGCCCTTGGTGCCCCACCAGTTCTGGGTACCGATCATGTACATCGGCCTGCCGCTAATCTGGAAGTAGTTGTCCTGGATCTCCGTCCGGGGGCCGCGGGCGATAACCTCATCGCGCCACACCACCACGGAGTTGGTGTCGGCGATTAGCTCGGTGTCATCCGAGGTGGCCGTGGCCCGGAGATCGTACAGGTCCGGGCCCTGCCGGGGCGCCTCCCAGGCAAACCGCAATACCTCCACCGTCTCGGGCCGGACCGTTACCTCGTGCTCGAAAGTGGCGGCCGGCTCGGCGCTCCCCCGCGGGGTGACGGTGAGCGTAACGTGCATCGTGGACGAAGTGGCGCCGAAGTTGGCCACATGGGTGAGCAGCTCCACCGGCTCTCCGGGGCGATAGCAGTTGTACTGGGCCTCGGTGCCGTACAGGAAGCGGCGGTCCAGGAGGCGATCCACCACCCGGGTGAGAAGCCCGAGCATCTGCGGTTTGTCCGCGGAGAATAGGTCCTGGTTCTCCACTCCGAAGAAGCCCCAGGCCGAGCCCATGAAGCTCCCGCCGTAGTGCAGCATCATGCTCCCCAGCGCCCCGCGGGGGCGGCCGCGGCGGTCGTAGGCCTCCAGGATCGGGATGAGCCGCGAGTTGTCGGGGCCAAAGCCGTGACCCTGGATGGACAGCACACCCACCGCCGCCGAGCCCTCGAAGGGGCCCTCGAGCTCCATGCTCTCCCCGAGCCATGAGGCGGCCGCGGCGAAGGCGGCGTCACGCAGCGGATGGGAGGGGTCGAAGACCCCGATCTGCTCGGGCTCCGGCCACATGGCGTCCTGCACCCGGCAGAACCGGGTGTTCATGCACCGGGTATCCCGGCGAAACTCGGCCAGGGGATCGTCGGCGATGCGGACGTCGTCCAGCCAGAGCGTGTAGTCGCCGTCATTGGGCACGCACTCCGTGGACAGCCCGATGAGAATCTGAGACATGTTGCCCAGATCGGGGGCATCTCCCGGCCCGCCGCGCCCCTTCGAGGTGCTGTCGTGCCAGTAAGTAAAGTCCGATGGGACCAGGATGAACTGTTGCCACTCGGTTGTAAGGTCGACGGAGGTCTTCCATCGCGTGCCGTCGGCCTCGTGCCACTCGATGATGAACCGGGGCGTATTGCCATCGCCACGGGCGCGAAAAACCAGCTCGCTCCAGCCCTGGAAGAACCGCTCGGACGGGATCTGGGGTGTGGTGGCGGTGGCCCAGTGGCGCATGCCCTTGATGGAGAAGCGCAGGGCTCCCCTGCCCTGGGCCGGGCGATCGCGGTCGATGGAAAGCTGCGGCGCCGGTCCTCCCGGTCCGCCTCCGGCCGGCCAGGTCGAGGGGTCGTCGGACTCGAAGTCGAGCAGCGAGACCGACCGGGGCCCCACCTCGCGGGAGAGCGCAGCCGGCTCCGCCCAGCCCTCCGGAGTCTTCACAAGCTGGCTGTCGAAGGCATACCCGCCGGTGGAAAGGAAGCACCCGCCCTCGGCCAGATAGCTCTGAAACGTCTCGCGGGCCGCGGCGGGGAAGGCCCGCCCGTAGGGGAGCACGATGAGATCGAACCGCTCGCGGGCAAGGATGGCCGGATTGGCCAGTTGCTCGCCGTCCAGCAAGTCCACCCGGTAGCCCGCCCGGCGCAACACGTCGGCGAGAGTCTCCGGGTCCGAGGGGCGGCCGAGGGCGGGAAGGTCGTCTCGCAGGATGCCCAGGTTCCGGCCCGGTACCCGCTCATAGCCGACGTCGCGCAAGTAGGCCTCGGCCGCCTTGTAGGCCGCCGAATCCTCGGCGGCGGAGGCCGCGTCGGCACGGGAGGGCCGATAGTCGCCGGCCTGCTCACCGGCCTGTAGCTGCACGTCATCGAAGTACGCCGTGCCGTGACCGTGCAAGAGCACAAGGGCCCGCATGTCCACAGCCTCGGCGGGCGGCGTGGCCGTCACGCTCAGGCGGCGCCATTCGCCGGTACCCACCAGATGCTCGGTGCTGTCGCTGTAGGCCACCCGCTCTCCGCTGGTCCTGTAGAAGTTCAAGGACACATAGGCCCCGGCGCCGTCGGCCACGTCCTCGGTCCTGATCCAGGCGCTCAACGTATACGGCTGCCCACGCTTGAAGGCCGTGAGCTTCTGGGCGAGCTGGTAGAAGCCCACCTCGGTGCCCGGCTCTACGGTGAGCCGGGCGCTGTGCTCCCCGGAGTGGGCCTGCTCGGCGGTGCGGAGGCACTCGGCGCCTACGCCGGGGATCTGGACCGTCCAGTGGCGCAGTTTCGCCGACCCCGGTCGTCCGAGCTCGAAGCCGGAGTTGAGCAGGAGGTTTGGAGACGCATCCTGGGCCATCGCGGCGAGGGGCAAGAGGGCCATCAGAAGCAGAGCGGTCCGCATGACAAGCACCTCCAGGAGGTTGTGGGAGGCCGTTTCGCCGGGACGGGCAGCGGCGCCTCCGTGGGGGGAGGCGTTGGCCGTTGGCCGGGCACGACTCAGGCCGTAGGCACAGATGTCGCCAGCCGTTGCCGTTGGCCGGGCACCATTCAGGCCGTAGGCACACAGTATTGAGAGCCACCGTGCCGGCGGGGCTCCAG
>CAYRFY010000290.1:0-9531 GCA_964423635.1 uncultured Armatimonadia bacterium
AGACGCCGAGAGGCGGGGCTGGGGGGGTGAGGTGACGTGAATCGGCGCCTGCCCGGAACCTGCATAATCTGAGTCGAAAGCCCGCCCCACCAACGGCAAAGCGCACCTACCGACGGCAAAGGCCGGCGGGCTCGAAAGCCCGCCCCACCAACGGCAAAGCGCGCCCTACCGGCGACGGTGGGCCCTCCGCACCAACGGCGGCTGCGAGCGGCCCAAGACACCTTATGGAGACCATCGCATGAATACACTATTGCTGGCGACGACCGGACTGCTCTGCACCGCGGCTCTGGCCGCCGACTGGACGGCGGACTTCGCCGCTCAGCCCCTGGGCAAGCGGCCGCAACTGGAGACGAGATACCTCGACCCGGCGCGCACCTGGGCCGAGACGCGAGGCGAGACCTACGTCCTCACCCTGCGCTTCGTCGGCAACAGTGGGCACCTGGCCACCGTCACCGCCGACCCGTGGGAGGAGCCCATGGACCTGTGGGTCGAGGTGGAAACGGACGACGGTGGGCTCTACACCTCCCGCGGGGCCACGGCACCGAGCCGCATCAACCTCTACCGCCGCGGCCCGTACTACCATGAGGTGCACTGGTTCGATCTGCAGTGTGTCTCCGCGGCGGGCGAGGCACTGCCGGCAAAGGGCGAGGTGGTCTTCCACTGCTACCCGGAGAAGCTCCACGTGGCGGTGATACTGCATGCCGTGGGCGACATCGGTCCGGGTCGGGTACGCATCGCCACGTCGCCCGGCTTCCAGGGGCGCATCGCGGGACAGGACACGGCTCAGGAGCGGTTCGAGGGCCTCTCAGAGGGCAAGAAGGTCTCCGCCTACACCGCCATGGCCTGGCCGTCGGACCCGAACTACCCCGTGGAGGTCGCCCCACCGGCCGACTCCCAGACCCTCGAGCTGCTGGAGGGCGTCGAGGCCACCTACGACCCCATCCGGGGTTCCTACATGCTCACCAGCGACAACCCCGGTGGCTTCAACTACCACTTCTATGAGAATCAGAACCACTACGAGACCGTCCGCTTCCGTCTGAGCAATGACGCCACCCCACGCAAGGTCTACATCTGCCACGCGACGCGGCAAAGCCCGGGCAGCGTGGAATGCGGGGCGATACTGGACGAAAGCGGCCACATGCTGCCCGTGATGATCCAGATTAGCAAGAACTTCGCGGGCGAAAAAGAGGAACCGTTCTATAACCCCACCGACATCCCGTTCAGCGAGACGTTCTACCCGCTCTACATGGGCGCCGGTGAGACGCGGGAGATCACCAGCCTGCATCTGTACCAGAACTGGGGCAACCACCCGCTGAAGCAGTTCTCCTCTCTCGGCGCCTGGATGGACTATTACCACAGCAGCACCGGGGTCACGGAGACCACGTGCTTTGTGCCCTTCAAGTTCGGCGGCCTCGGCGGCGTGGACATCGCCGATTACCGCCCCATGAGCCAGCGCATGTGGGACAGCCAGCCCCAGCACGACAACATCGCCGGCCACCGCTTCCTGATGTACCAGACAGGGGGCAAATGGCACTATGCAAAGTACGAGGGAACGACCTTCCGCAGCACCGGCCCCAACTGGATGGACGTCGGCCTGCAGTACACCTCCGACGACGGCGCCATGCGGGTTCAAGTGGACAGCTTTGAGCTGCCGCAGACCGACGAGCTGCGCAACTTCATCCATCTGCGGATCGACGTGCTCAAGCCCGTCGCCATCGACAGTCTTGGCACAGACTTCCGCCTGCTGGACATCACCTCCCGCATTCAGGCGCTGCGGTACAAACACACGGCCTGGCAGCCGGCGGAGGGCGAGGTGGCCGTACGGGAGCTGAAGGCCGAGGATGCCGTACCGGTGGCGGGCGAACCGCTGGGTGGGCCGTTCCCCTGGGCCACGGTGTACGGCGAAAAGAAGGGCTGCAATGCCTATGTGCTCCAGAGCTTCGAAGCGCATCTGGGTGGACAGGACCGACAGCCGGCGGTGATGGTGCAGACCCACAAGTCCGGCGACATGAACCTGGCGCTCACGGTGCAGGGCGGCGCCGCCCAACTCCGGCCGGGAGACTACGTGGACGCCCGCTTCTACCTCCTGCCCTATGGCGACGACCGCAACACCTACGAGACGCCCCAGGCCGACCGGGTGTGCTACGGCGTGCGGGCGCCGCAAGTGACGGTCGTCACGCATGGCGAGAAGCTGGCCGATTTCCCCACCCGCCTGCGGGCCGCACAGGATGGGACCGCGCGGTTTGCCCTCTTTGGTGGGCTCAACTACCTCCCGATCATCGTCGAGGGGCTCAAGGACTTCCGCGACCCGGAGCTGCAAGTGAAAGATGGCGACACCTGGCGACCGGTGGAGCACTCCAAGCTGGGCAAGGACGGCTACCAGGTGTTCGTCGCCGAGGACGGCAGCTTCGGCTGCGTGTTCTTGGTCAACACCGACGGGACGGAAAGGGAGTACAGGTTGCAGGCCGGGGGCGCCGCTGTGCCGCAGGGCGATACATAGAGGGACGCGGTGCAGATTCCGGCGAGGGAGAGCCACGCGGCCGGGAAGATCACTTGCGCAGTATGGCGATATCCGGGGAGGGGAGCTCACAGCGGAGGCCGAGTGCTTCGGCGATGAAACGCATCGTGCGCGGGCTGTAGAAGCAGATGTGGGTGGCGTCGTGGCGGTAGTGCCAGTGCTCGAAGCGACTCCAGCACTCCGGCATTCCTGTCATCACGCCCAGAATGCCCCCGGGGCGCAACATGCCCTCCAGGCGCCGGAACTCCGCGAGCGGCTCGCGGAAATGCTCGGCCGTCTCGCTACAGACGATGAAGTCATAGTCGCGCAGCAAAGCGGCGTCATCGGGCCGGAAGTACAGGTCATAGCCGGTGACCTCCAGGCCCGCGGCTCTGAGCATCTCCACCAGGACCGCGGGCTCACCACAGCCGTAGTCGAGCCCCTCCGCACCGGGGGCAACCAGCGGCACTATCCGCTCGAGCAGCCTGCCAAGGAAACGGCGGTAGCCCTCGTCCGCCGGGTCGTTTTCGTGCAGCAGATAGCGGGCCCTCTCCTCGGCGGCGGAGAGCACGAACTCATCGGGCACGAACACGCAGTCGCACCGGGCGCAGTGCAGGTAGTCTCGCCGGCTCCCCGTGCTGCACTCCCGCAGGAGCAGGCCGGTCTCTTCAGATCCGCACACCCGGCAACTGACGGCCATTGGCCTGTCTCCTGTCGGCACCCGGTTCCGCCATCCGTCAGAGCGGCCCGGACCGCGCGGCGCCGTGTCAGCTCGGAGGAAAGTCCGGCGGCATCCAGCCGGGCAGCTCGGCGATGGAGGCCCGTGCCGCCTCCGAGGTCGGCACCCCCCAGGCCTCGAAGAAAGGCCCCAGATTGCGGCCGACGGTGCGCGAGAAGCGCACCATCCACTGGTCGCGCTTCTCGTCGTCGGTCTTGGGTCGCTCATCGGCGGGCAGATCGCGGTACTCGGCGAACACGGCCTTGTACGCCTCCCAGCCAAAGGCATCCTGAAGCTGCATGTACATGTACAGCGCCAGGAACGGGTCGCTCTTCCACTTGTTGAAGTCCGCGCCGCCCCTGACGTGCTCCGCAGTCTTCTTCGCCCGGTCTTCGGGCTTGACCGCCGGGTGGCCCACGTCCTTGAGCCCACAGCAGCGCTCGAGGACATACAGCGAGAACAAATTGACGGTCACCTCGCCCGTCCCACCGAAGGTCCAGTCGCCCTGCTGGTGGTTGTGGCCGATCTCGTGGAAGTGGCCCCAGCTCCCCCTGGTCAGCAGACGCTCGAGGTCCACGGCCATCTGGGCGCCGTCGAGATGGGTCATGATCGGGTAGCCTGAGTGCATGTACCCGGCGCTGATCTGCACATCGGCCACATAGCGTTCGGGTCGGTCGCGCTGAAGCGGGCGGCCAATGAGCTCATTGCACGAGTCGGCGACGCTTGTCCAAAACTCCGCCAGTGGGACGGGGTTCTCAAGCTCACGGATGTCGGCGGAGGGCACGGTGAGGATCACTCTGTTCGTCTGGATCTCGGCCCAGGGACCGGGCCGGCCGCGCACCTGCTCGCGCCAGGTGGCCGGATCGGTCTTGCCCAGGATAAACAGCGGCGCCTCCACGGCGCCGGCGATCTCCACCGGGATAGCGCCCAGCCTGCAGTCGCGCGGGACCTCGATGTAGACAAGTCCGCCGAAGGCATTGGCGGCCGCGGTGCGGGGGGTATTGAGCGGGAAACTCCGGGCGATCTCCGGTGCGCGCTTCCACTGATCGTGATGCCAGATGCCGTCGGAGTGGCAGCCGATGCGCACGCGCAGGCCCTGTCCGGCGGCCTCCTGTGGCAAAGTCACCGTCACCGGTTCGCCCGGCGCGGCATACAGGCCGGTGCTATGCCAATCCGGTACTTGAGTGTCCACGGAGATCGTCTGTGTCACCCGTGGAGCCTCGGCCGGCACCGAGCCGGGGAAATGCGCGGCCGACGGATGGGCGGCGACTTGCTCGGGTGACTGCCGGGCAATCTGCTGCATCTGCAAAGCCAGGGCCAGCCGGGCCAGGGGCTGCTCCAGCGTGAGAGGATTGTCGGGCGAGGGCACCGCTTCCCGGGCGTGCCTGTCCTGCAGGGCGTGGAGGCGGGGCCGGAGCAGCGTATCGTCGGGAAGCACCGACCGCGCGGCATGGGTCACCGTCCACGCGGCCTGGGCGGCGTCCTGCTTGCTCAGCGCCACCTCGCCGGCCACCCGGGCCTCGAGCGCATCCAGCGCCTCACCGCCGTGGGCGTAGCGCGAGGGTTCCCTGTCTGCCGCGAAGCCGATGTCGGAGGTCTTCCCCAGACCGCCGTCGGCCCAAACGAGACCTGCGGGAGAGATCACCTTGTTGCCGCCGTGGTCCACGGTCAGACTCTTGCCCGGGTTGAGCTGCAGCCAGCCCCAGGGGGTGTCTCCCGACAGCAACCCGCCACCGGCGCAGACGAAATCGGCGACTGCGGCGGCCTCCTCGTCGGTGTACGCCGGGGGCCGCGTGGTCACCAGCACGTTCGCTTCGTTGAGGTGCTCGATCCAGCCATCCGTCCCAACGGGCCGCGCGTCCAGGCCTCGTTCTTTCAGCAGCGCCAGCGTGTCGTCCAGGCCCTGGACCAATACTCGCGGCTCCACACCGCCCCCGAGCCAACCCACGGCATTTGCCATCAGCCTGCCGGTATCCCCGGTTTGCAGGGCTGCGGCACCGAAATAGCCGTTGTGCCCCAGCGCGACGATCCTGCCCTTCCCCATCCGCGCCGCCGCCACCACCGGAGCCTGGATCTCGCGGCTCGAGCTCCCCGTGACGACGACGAAGGCCTCGGGGCCGTAGACAGAGAGGCAGCCCGGCCAGCCGGGAGCGGCGATATCGCTCACTCCCGCCAGGAGGGCCTCCCTGTCACCCGGCTGCGGCGCGGCATGCGCGGCTCCGACCACCAGAGCTATACCGCAGATCAGCAGAGAGGAGAGGCGAGCGCCCATAGTATGTCTCCGTTCGTGTTGGGAGGTGTTTGGCGTCGGGAGCCGGTCGGGAGGCACCCATGTGGTCTACGGCGTCCCGGACGCCGCCCAAGCGCAGACAATATAACCAGGTTGGGCGTTGGGTGTCAATTGCGGCCTGGGCCCGCACCGCGATGGCTGTGCGTGAAGGCGGATGGATAAACGGTGGGCGCCAGACCAAGGGTCATGGCCCGGAGAGCGGCAGGCACGAGAAGGGCTACGCGGCCGGGGCCGTGGGTGGCGGGGACGTGCAGGCACGTGGTGCACTCAGTTGGGTGCCGGCGAGGCGACGGGTTGCAGTTGCACCGTCGTCACGAAGTTGGCGGGGGAGAAGTCGCGGGACAGGGGGATGGCCGTCACGCGCTGCAGCCGCCCTTCAGGCGGTACAACCATGGCAACGCTGTAGTGCAGGTGCCAGGTGGGCGTGCCGCTGATGTGGGTGCCGTCGAAGCATGTCACATCCAACTGCCTGAGCGCCCACTTAGTCGCCACGCCTGCGGTCTCTTCGGCCCATGTGGCGCGGATGGTCATGATCTGACCGGCGGCGATGGTCACGGTGTCGGTGCCGACGTTCAGCGTGAGAGACCCATGCTGACCGAACTGGGCACCGATGCCCGCCCCCTCGGCGGCGCCGAACTCAGCGGTCTTTATCGCTCCCGAGAGTTGCCGGCCTCCTTGCAGGCTAATGGTGCCGTACAGATCGTCGGCGGCGGCGACCGCCATCGGGGACACCGGCTCAGGGCCGGCGGAAGCAGGCTGCAACGCCGCGCCCGCATCCGCCATGCCGGCAAGAGGGGCGGCCGGGCCCACGTCGGGGACGGGTTCGGCGGAGGCGGCGGGTGCCGGCCGTGCCGAGATCGCGGTGTCGGCATCGGCAGGCGCGTCCGTGGGCTGGACCGCTCCGGCGGGCCATTCGTCACCGATGAGCACGCTTTGGATGAGGGCATCCGGTGTGAAACCCTCCTCCATGGGCTGAACGGTACTCACCCGCTGGATCTCGTCATCGTCGGTGAGGACCCGTGCCGTGGTGCCGTGCAAGAGCCAGGTGGGCTTGCCCGACAGCTTCTGTCCGTCGCGCCTGGTGAGGCTAATGCTTGCGATCTCCCAGGATGGGTTCTCCGCATCGCCGCCCTGAACCCACTCGGCCTCGATCAGCGTCAGGTCCCCTCCAGGGACCGTCACTTGCTGCCCCTCCACTTCCAGGCAGATGGAGCCCAGGTCCGGGCGCAGTGTGCCGATACCGGCGCCCACAACCACGCCGAACTCGGCCAGCACGATCGTACCCGTCAGCGTCTCCCCGCCACGCAGGGTGACCGTGCCACGCAAGTGCTCCCCCGCGGGCTGTGCCCACACCGAGCAGATGGACAGAATGACGATCAGGAGGCATGGGCCGATGTGGCGATAGGTCATCTCGTCTCACTTCCAGTTCAGACCGACATCCCCAGCAACCGCGGGCCAGAAGACACGAGGGTCGCCGCCGGAGGCGGCGGGCGGGAGGCCCTGCTCGATCGCGGGCCCGCGTTAGGTGACCGGGTGAAACACAGTACCCACTGCGGCATCGTACATCGGGTTGCCGGGCGCGCAGTGGCCTCCGCAATTGCAGACATAGCCTTCGGGGCCCCCGCGCAACCGGCCGTGGAAAGCCGCCCACATCTCCCGGGGCTCCAGACAGAGGGCCACATGGGTCTCCGGGCGTACCCGGCGAATCTCCTCGAGGCAGTGCTGGAACATCACATAGCGGGCCTCGAATGGAATGGTCTGCGCTCCGCAGCGCACATCACGCTCTCTGATGAAGGGGGCCATCGCTTCCATCGCGGCCACGAACTGCGGATCGAACAGGTCCATCTTCATGCATTGGCCGGCCGCATCGTGAAACATCCAGCCGAAGGCGCACAGCGAGATGATGTCCGGCTGCGCACGGGTACACAGCTTCTCAATCAGGTCGGTGCATTCCTCCCGCCAGTTTCGTACGGGTACCAGCGGGGAGAAGCGATACCTGACGACATAGCCGGCCTCGCGACAACGGCGACCCGCCTCGATCCGCTCGTCCATGCTCGCCGTGCGCTCTTCCATCTGCTCGCACTGCGTCTGCGGCCCGATGCTCCACTGCAAGATAGTCTTGCCCCGGTGGTCCAGGTTCAGCAGGTGCTCGCAGTTGTCGCTCTTGCCGATGTAGATCTCAAGGTAGCGATCTGGCTTGCGGGCGAAGTAGTCCACCAGCCCGGCAGACAGGCCGTACTCGGGCTCGAAGCACGATACATCCGAGCGATTATCCCACTTGAACAGTCTCTGTTCCCCCGCGATGTCCATCCACCCGTCAAGCTGTTCCACGTACTCGTCCACATTCACCAGCATGCGGATGACATTGCCCATGCCACAATAGTCGCAGCGGAAGGGGCAGCCGGTGATGGAATGCAGTTGGTATGCGGATTGGCAGATGACCCCTCCGCGCTGTTTTCGCCACCACGGCTCGCCGTCCGGACGGAACCACAGAAAGTCGTGGCCCAGCAGGTCATTGACGCGCAACCGCGGCAGAGCTTCGGCCCGATTCTTCATCTGCTCCGGGCTGAGACCGAACTTGCCGGTCGTGAGGACGAGATCGGGGTCGCGGCGCTCCTGCGGCGGCACCATCCCCCAGGCCGGGAAGCGCCCCCAGTCCCGTTCGGGGACGACTTCCGCGAGCTGCTCCTCAGTGACAATCTCCGGCTCCGCGGACGAGATAGCCTCGCAGATGCGCTGCACCGTCGCGGCGCCGGACGGGCTCTTCAGGGCATCGGTGGTCACGTAGATGTGTGCGGGCGACATCGATAGCATGGGGGCGGGTCGGCTCCTGAACTGATGTGGCGTCAAGATTCCGCCGAGCCAGTTCGCCCCGCGATGCCCGCCGACCTGCGGTCGTCGCACAGGTTCGCATTGTACTGTAGAACCTCCGGCGCCCCCGATAGTTTCAGACTTCGCCGCCCATACGGTCCGAGCGACGCGGCGGACCCCGGACTGCACGGCCCCGCGCGGCGCCTGACGAGGTGGTCCCCAACGCCTGTTTCGCGTCCCGATCCCATACGAAACAGCCGCGAAACATCATCCCGCTATGGTGGGTGCCAAGCGAAGTGCTAATCCGTGAGATAGACCGGTCTGGAGGGCAAGAATGGACGACGCAAGGAAGTTCGTGCTGGAGGCAGCAAAGGAGCAGGATGTCAAGTTCATCCGCCTGTGGTTCACCGACATACTGGGGTACCTGAAGAGCTTTGCCATCACCATCGACGAGCTGGAGACGGCTCTGGAGGATGGCATGGGTTTTGATGGCTCGTCGATCGAGGGCTTCGCCCGTATCGACGAGAGTGACATGATGGCGGTGCCGGACCCCAATACCTGGCAGCTCGTGCCCTGGCGCCCCACGGAGGGCGGGCGAGTGGCCAGGCTGTTTTGCGACATCGTCAAGCCCACCGGCGAGCCGTACGTCGGTGACCCACGCTATGTGCTGCGCCGGATGCTGGAGAAGGCCAAGGCGAAGGGGTATACCTTCAACGTCGGC
This sequence comes from uncultured Armatimonadia bacterium, assembly GCA_964423635.1. Taxonomy (GTDB): domain Bacteria; phylum Armatimonadota; class Zipacnadia; order Zipacnadales; family JABUFB01; genus CAYRFY01. The sequence continues at coordinate 9,038 of CAYRFY010000290.1, forward strand.
CCGGAGTTGGAGTACTTCTACTTCGCCTCCGACACCAACCCTGAGGTGCTCGACCGCGCCGGGTACTTCGACCTCGTCCCGGCGGACGTCTCCACCGACCTGCGGCGCGAGACCGTACTGGCCCTGGAGGCGATGGGCATCGCCGTGGAGTATTCCCACCACGAGGTGGCTCCCAGCCAGCACGAGATCGACATGCGCTACACCGATGCCCTCACCATGGCGGATCAGGCCATGACCTTCCGGCTGGTGGTCAAGGAGATCGCCCGGCTGCATGATGTATACGCCACCTTCATGCCCAAGCCTCTCTCCGGCGAGAACGGTAGCGGCATGCACACCCATCAGTCGCTGTTCGAGGGCGAACGCAACGCCTTCTTTGACGCCAATGATCCCCTGAATCTGTCCCACACCGCGCGGTGCTACATCGCCGGCCTGATGAAGTATGCCCCCGAGTTCACTCTGGTTACCAACCAGTGGGTCAACTCCTACAAGCGTCT
>CAYRFY010000291.1:0-9515 GCA_964423635.1 uncultured Armatimonadia bacterium
GACCGCACCGGTGTCCCGATCACGCGCCAGCAGCTCACCACGCTCCCGCTGCGCGAGATGAACCTGCTGTGGACGGGGCGCACCGTAGCCGCCGGCAGGAAGGGCAGCGCGGGCAGGAAGATCGAGATCATAGTCTCGGGCCTGACGGAAGGCGAGCAATGGGAATACGGCATCGAGCTGCAGTACCAGAGCGTGGAAATGGTGTATGTCCGGCCGGTCGAAGGGAAGAGTGGCGAGCGGGCCACTAAGCTGGCCGAGAGCTTAACCGTCGTTCATGTCCTCCCGTTCTCGGGGATCCAGCGCGAGGAGCCCCGGCACGACCGGGGCTACCAGGACATGCTGGTGGGCGCCGGCAGGCCCGGCGAGGTGCTCCGCAACCTCCTACTTGAGGTGTCCGAGACGGAGGAGTGGGACGAGTTGTGCCACCACATAAAAGACCTTTTCTCCATAGAGCTGCAGCGACCTCAGTACTCCCCTGGGCAGCCATTCATCGTCTGTGAGTACATCCCCGAGGGCGCCGGCAAGCCCCTCGACGTGGCCAGCGCAGGCAGTGGGCAACTGCAGGTGCTGCTTGTCCTGGCGTTCCTGTATTCGCGGCCTGCGAGCGTGGTGCTCATCGACGAGCCCGACGCCCACCTGCATGTGGTGTTGCAGGCCGAGGTCTATAGCCTGCTCAAGACCGTGGCGCTCCGCAGGGGTTCGCAGTTGCTGGTGGCAACACACTCCGAGGTTGTGCTGGACAATACCGACCCCGGACGCGTCTTGGCCCTCATCGGCAACCGCCCCCGCCGCCTTGCCCGCAAGCACGAGCGCGACAGCCTCCGCGAGGCCATGAAGCGCCTCGCGACACGCGACCTGCTCTTGGCGGCCGACAGAGGGGCAGTGCTGTACACGGAGGCCCTGAGCGATCTGAGGATACTGCAGGCCTGGGCTGAGGTGCTGAACCACTCGGCACGCGACGCGTTCCTCAGAAGCCCCTACTGCCACCCTTTGGACGGCCGCAATCCAAGGGAGGCCAGGGATCACTTCTTCGCCCTGAAGGCAGCAGTCGAGCCGGTACGGGGCCTTTGCATCCTTGACCGTGACCGAACAGAGGGGGCGGACGAGGGACAGGTGGGCGACCTGCACATCGCTGTCTGGGAGCGCTACGAGATCGAGAACTACCTGCTCGTCCCCACCGCCATACAGCGGTACTGGGAGGCGACCAACGTTCAGTTGAGCCTCTTCGATGGATCGGAGCGGCTGCAACCTCCCACGAAAGTGCTGCAGGACGAAATGCCGCAGGCCGCGATCCGGGAGCCGCTTGGAGACAATCCACTGCTCAGGGACACCAAAGGGAGCGAATTCCTCCTCGATGTGCTGCGCCGCTGTGGTGACACCACTTCGAAGGCCGACCTGTACATGCTGGCCGCTGTAATGACACCTGACGAGATCCACCCGGATGTGATCGGGAAGCTGGACTTGATCGCCGAGGTCCTGGCAAAGCCCCGGGACACGGAAGCATCGTAACCCGCACTGCACACACGGCGGCCTCCAGCCGCCCTACAAGGAGAGACACGCTACATGGCACGGATCAACCAGTCGCTTTGCCTCGGGTGCTACCTTCGCGAGGGCATCACTTTGGACAAGCTCATCAAGTTCGCCGCCGAGACCGGCTTTTCGGCCGTGGAGTTCTGGGCCCGCGAGGGCGTGCCGTGTGAGGAGGTCTTCGCCCTCACCCAGCAGTACGGCCTGCGCATCGCCAGCATGAGCGGACACGGCACCCTCACCGAGGGCATGAACGACCCCGCCAATCACAGCCGCATCATCGACGAGATTCACGAGAGCATCGAGCTGGCGGTGAAGTGGAACATCCCGGGCCTCATCACCTTCTCCGGCAACCGGCGGGGAATGGACGACATCCGCGGGGCCGAGAACTGCGCCGAGTGTCTGTCCCATGTGGTCAAGCACGCCGAAGAAGCCAAGATCAACCTGAACATGGAGCTTCTAAACTCCAAGGTCAACCACCCGGACTACCAGTGCGACCACACCCAGTGGGGCGTGCATGTGTGCAAGATGGTGGGCTCGCCGCGGGCCAAGCTGCTTTACGACATCTACCACATGCAGATCATGGAGGGCGATCTGATCCGCACCATCGGCGACAGTATCGACTATATCGGGCACTTCCACACCGCGGGCAATCCGGGACGCAACGACATGGACGACACCCAGGAGATCTACTATCCCGCGGTGATGAGGGCCATCGCCGACAGCGGTTTTGAGCTGTTCGTCGGCCACGAGTTCGGCCCCAAGGGCGATGTGTTTGCGGCTCTGAAGGCGGCCTTCGATACCTGCAACGTGTAGGGGCGAGAGCACGGTGGGACCCGGGGGGGCGCGCCTCGAAGGCGGGCTCCCCCGTTGTAGGGCGGCGACCCGTGCGCCGCCGTCGTTGGGCCCACCCCCTCGGCGCGGTACAGGCCCGCGCCCTACAGAGCGGCGCCGTTGGCCGTTGGCCATTCCGCCACTGACGGGGCTAACGACAAGGGCTGGGGACGGGTGCCGTGCCATCTCTGCCGGACCCCGCCGATCCTGCGGATCGGGTCGGGCTGGGAGGGGTGGAACGGCTGACGGCCACTTTCCGTCGGCGTTTGGGTGGGTCTCCCCCTTGTCTGATAGTTCTGCGCCACTCGCCACTACTCCTCGGCTACCACGTACTCCCTGACCCGGGCGAGGGTGGGCTCGTCGACTTCGGCGTGGGCCAAGACGTGGTCCGCCTCATAGCTGGTGTCCAGGAGCCGGCCGGCACGCCGAGTGAGCTCGAGAAGCTGCATTTTGTCATAGGGGAATTGGAGGGTCACGGGGACCAGGGCGGTGGGGAGCAATTGGCGGATGCGGGCCTTCAGTTCGTCCAGGCCCTGGCCGGTGACGGCGGAGATGGGCACGGCATCGGGTAGATTGCCGGCCAGTTCGGCCTGCCGGGCCGGGTCGGTGAGGGTGTCCCACTTGTTGAGGGCGGTCACCAGGGGCTTGTCGGCGGCCCCGAGCTTGGCCAGGATCTCCCGGGTGGCCCGGTTCTGGGTCTCGGCCCAGGGGTCTGCAGCATCCACGACCTGCACCAGCACATCGGCCTCCAGGGCCTCCTCGAGGGTGGCGCGGAAGGCGTCCATGAGCTTGCGGGGGAGGTTGTTGATGAACCCGACGGTGTCGGCCACCAGGGCCTGGCTGTTCTCGCCCAGGTCCACGCGGCGGATGGTGGTATCGAGGGTCTCGAACAGCCGATTGCGGGCGATGACCTCCTCGGAGCCGCAGAGGGCGTTGAGCAGCGATGACTTGCCCGCATTGGTATAGCCTACGAGGCTGACCTGCGCCAGGTGGCTCTCCTGGCGCTGCTCGCGCTCCACGCCGCGGCGCTCCTTCATCTGCTCCAGCTCCCGGCGGATGCGCACGATGTGCTGCCGCAGCCGGCGGCGGTCGGTCTCGAGCTTGGTCTCACCGGGACCGCGCACCCCCACCCCTCCCGAGCTGCCCCGGGCGGTGACGCGGTCCATCATTTTCCCGCGTCCGTGAAGGCGGGGGAGAATGTAGGAGTACAAGGCCAGCTCCACCTGCAGCTTGCCGGTGCGGGTCTTGGCGTGCTGGGTGAAGATGTCCAGGATCAGCTCGGTGCGGTCGAGGATCTTGCAGTCGAACTCATCCACCAGATTGCGCACCTGGGCCGGGGAAAGCTCGCCGTCGAACAGCACGATCTCGGCGCCGTGGGAGGCCACCATCGCCTTGAGGTCGACCAGTCGGCCCTTGCCGATGAAGGTCTTCCCGTCCGGCTGCCGGCGGCGCTGCACCAGGACGTCCATCGGCGCCGCCCCGGCGGTGCGGGCCAGCCCGATGAGCTCCTGCATGCTGCGGCGCGCTTCCTCACGCAGCGGCTCGATCCCCACCAGGACCGCCCGCTCACGCTCCATCCCCGGTTCGCGTTCCAGGCCTACATAGATATCCAAGGCGTGTCACCATCCGTAGATTGTGTCAACCGCGGCATCAACCCAGTATAGACGGGGCCATGGCTTCTAGCAAGGAAGCCATCCCCGGGAGCAGGCAGGCCGGACATTCCCCGGCGAAGCGGGAAGAACGGAAGGGCGCAAGGCGGCGTGTCCCGGCTACGCGGCCGGGCAAAAAACTTGCCAACCGAGGTTGACAGGGACAGTGGCATGTGCTATATGTAAGGCGCATATAGCGACCAGAAACCTGCGGCGCCCCTTCACGGGCGCTCTCTTTCGGGCGAATATATGCAAAATACATATAGCGAGGAGCTGGATCCAGTCGCCATGAGAGTAGCCATTGCCTGTGACGGGGACCAGGTGTCCGCCCATTTCGGCCGCTGCGAGCGGTATCTGGTAGCGGTTGTTGATGACGGCGGTCCGCGGCTGGAGAAGTGGCTGATGAACCCCGGCCACGAGCCGGGCGCGCTGCCCGCTCTGATGACGCGGGAGCAGGTGAACGTGGTGATCGCCGGAGGGGCGGGACCCCGGGCGCAGCAGCTTCTGAACGCGGCGGGGATCGACTTGATCTGGGGTGTGGAGGGCGAGGCGGTGCAGGTCTTGACGGAGTTTGCCGCCGGCACGCTGGTCACCGGCGACAGTGCCTGCGAGCACTGAGTGATGATCGGCGGCGCCGGATAGCAGAGCCCTAACAACTATAAGAGGAAAGTCGGGGTGACGCACAGATGCGGAGAAGGAACATGCACAACATGACGGGTATTCCGGGCTGGATGCGCTTTGGCTATAGCCCCGGGTGGGTCGGTCGTAGCGCCAGTGGTCTGGGGCCGTGCGCGGAGTACATGATGACCGGTCAGTGGCCCAATCCCATGATGGCTCAGGCGATGGACGGCGCGGGCGCTCAGATGCCGATGGCGCCGAACCCGTGGATGGCGGGCGGGTACCCGCAGCCGGACCGGGCCCAGATGGCCCAGATGATCCAGGCCCAGATCGACATGCTGCAGCAGCAGATCGAGATGCTCGCGGCTCAGATCGACGAGCTGTAGGCGGCGCCGGTCTGTCGCGGAGGACACAAATCAGGAGGGCAAGACACATGAAGATAGCAGTGGCGGCTTCAGGAGACAATTTGGATTCTCAGTGCGATCCGCGCTTCGGGCGCTGTTCGTACTTCGTCGTTGTGGATAGCGAGACGATGCAGTTGGAGGCAGTACAGAACACCGCCGCCGTCCAGGGTTCCGGGGCGGGCATCGCGGCGGCGCAGCTCGTGGCCGACAGCGGGGCGGATGCCGTCATCGCCGGGAACCTCGGCCCCAATGCCTTCCAGGCTCTGTCCGCCGGTGGTCTGAAGCTCTATCAGCACACCGGTGGCACGGTGCGGGAGGCCGTGGAGGCCGTGAAGTCCGGCAGTCTGCAGCCGATCGGTGGGGCCAATGTCCCGTCACACTTCGGGACCGGTGGCGGTGGTGGCGGCATGGGCGGCGGGCGCGGAATGGGCGGCGGAATGGGCGGCGGAATGGGCATGGGCGGTGGCGGCGGTCGCGGTATGGGTGGCGGAGCCGGGATGGCCGGCGGTGCGGCCGCGCCCGCGGGCGGAGCGGACAAGGAGCAGCTCAAGGCTCAGGCCGAAGAGATGCAGGCAAAGCTTAACGAGCTGCGCCGCCAGCTTGCCGATCTGGGAGAAGAGCAGTAGTTCGCAGTGATTGGAGTTGCACCGCCATGCAGATAGAGACAGCCACGCTGCCCACAATCGCCGTGGCCGCCGGCAAGGGCGGTACCGGAAAGACCTTGCTGGCCACCAGCCTGGCTCTGGCCATACACCGCGGCGGCCTGGGCCCCGTCGAATTGCTGGACTGCGATGTGGAGGAGCCCAATGCCCACATCCTGCTCCGGCCCGAAGTCGAGGGCGAAGAGCCGGTTCACGTGCCGGTGCCCACGGTGGACTTGGACACCTGCATCCGCTGTGGCAAGTGTGCCTCGGTATGTGAAAACGCCGCGATCGCCGTGATCCGGCAGGCGGTCCTGACCTTCCCGGAGCTGTGTTCGGGCTGCGGCTGCTGCTCGTACGTCTGCCCCGTCGGCGCCATCGAGGAGACACCGCGTACGGTGGGGCATCTGGTCTTGGGGCAGACGGAGGGCCTCAGGTTCGTGGGTGGCCGAGTCAATGTCGGTGACCAGAAGGCCACGCCGGTGACCAGTGCCGTGAAGGATGAGACCAGTGCCGATCGCATCACGATCATCGATGCGCCGCCGGGCACGGCCTGCCCGATGCAGGAGGCCGTGGACGAGAGCGACTATTGCATCTTGATCACCGAGCCCACCCCCTTCGGTCTCAGCGACCTGGGTGCGGCGGTGGAGACCTGTCGCAGCATCGGGGTCCCCTGTGGTGTGGTGATCAACCGGGCCGGTAGCGGCTTTGGCGGGGTAGAGGCCTATTGCGAGAAGGAAGGCGTGCCGCTCTTGCTCAGTATCCCTCAGGACCGCGCCATCGCGGAGGCCTATTCGCGGGGTGAGCCGCTGATCGCGGCGCAGAGCAAGTGGCAGGATGTTTTGGTGGATTTGTACCGTCGTGTGATCGCATGAGTACCGAGTAGAGGAGGTGGAAAGCATGCCCAGAGGAGATGGAACAGGGCCGACCGGCCAGGGGCCGGGAACCGGTCGCGGCACGGGCCGCGGAGCCGGTGGTGGCGCCGGAGCCGGTGGTGGCCGAGGTGGCGGTCGGATGGGTGGTAGCGCCGCCGGGCTGGGCGGGTTCTGCGTGTGTCCGGCCTGTGGCGAGCGGCAGCCACATCAGCGTGCCGTGCCGTGCAACCAGGTCAAGTGCCCCAAGTGTGGTCAGACCATGACCCGCGCGTAAGTCGCGCACCAATGCGGGCGTCCTTTTGCGGGCGCCCATATGATAGAAGAGGTGAGAAAGATGCCGGGACTTGACGGAACAGGCCCGCGAGGAATGGGTCCGATGACCGGAGGAGGTCGGGGTTTTTGCGCCACGCCGATGGGGGCGGGATCTCCGGCCCCGTATGGCGCTTACGGCTACGGCCTGCCGACCCCCTACGCCATGCCGTATGGGGCGCCGATGTGGTCCGGATACGGCTACCCCGCGGCGGGCATGATGCCCTACGGCCGTGGCATGGGCTACGGCATGGGCTTTGGCCGTGGCATGGGCTTTGGCCGTGGGATGGGCTTCGGCATGGGCCGAGGCATGGGGATGGGTCGCGGACGCATGTGGTAGTCTGAAGCTCGGAAGGTAAGCAGACAGGCCGCCGCCGAACACAAAGCGCCCCGAGGCGCCGGTGGGAGGCGGCGGCTCAATCACGTCTGACGGGAGCGCAGCTCAATGGCTCAACAATACACTCAGATCGCGGTCCTCAGTGGCAAGGGGGGCACGGGGAAGACCACGGTGCTGGCCTCCTTCGCCGCCCTGGCCGAGGACAAGGTGCTGGTGGACTGCGATGTGGATGCCGCCAACCTCTACCTTCTCCTCCACCCCAGGGCAGAGCGCAAGGAGGACTTCTGGGGCGCCAAGATCGCCGTTCGCGATGCGGACAAGTGTCGCCGTTGCGGCGAGTGCGAGCGGCGTTGCCGGTTCAGGGCCATCACGGTGGACGACATCCGCGAGGCCAACTGTGAGGGCTGCGGGCTTTGTGTCCTGGCCTGCCCCAATCAGGCGCTGACCCTGGAGTCCATCATCAACGGCGTCTTCGAGGTGTCCAGTACGGACTACGGCCCCATGGTGCACGCGAAGCTGAAGCCGGCGGCGGAAAACAGCGGGCGCCTGGTGAGCCGGGTGCGGCAGGTGGCCGAGGACGTGGCCCTGCAGCAGGGGAAGCGACTGATCCTCATCGACGGACCTCCGGGCATCGGCTGTACGGTGACCGCGACGCTGGTGGATGTGGATGTCAGTGTGATGGTCACCGAGCCGTCGCTGTCGGGGATGCACGACATGGAGCGTGTGGTGGAGCTGGCCGGGCATTTCGACGTTCCGGTGGCCGTGGTCATCAACAAGGCGGACATCAACCCGGAGAATACGGGCATCATCGAGGCCTTCTGCGCGGAACGAGGCATCCCGGTCTTGGCGAAGCTGCCCTTTGACGATATTGTTGTGCAGTCCAACGCGCAACAGGTGCCGCTTGTGGAGTATACTGATCGTCCTGTGGCCGCGGCCGTGCGTGAGGCGTGGTCGCGACTGATGGACCTGGTAGCCTGACCGGCGCAAGACCGCCGCGGGCGGAGGCCGGAAGCAGGCGCTGCCGGGCATTGATAGCGAGAAGGTGAGACGATGTCAGACGACTGGCGCGAAGGCTACGGGCGCCGCCCGGAGTGCAAGCAGTGCGACAAGCAGGGTGAATGTGAGAGCCAGGGCGCTCCCCCGGAAGACGGCTGCCCGTCGGCCCAGCCCATGTCCCCGCAGCAGCAATATGAGATGCAGGAGCGCAAGCTACAGGAGCGGGCCTCCTTCATCGACCATGAGATACTGGTGCTCAGCGGCAAGGGCGGTGTGGGCAAGAGCACCGTGGCCGCCAGCCTGGCCTGGGCCCTGGCCCTGCGCGACCGGCGCACGGGGCTTTTGGACGCGGATTTGCACGGCCCCACCATCCCGCTGATGATGGGCCTGCAGGGGCAGACCCCCGACGGCCTGGGCGGTCTGAACCCGATCCCGGTCATCGAGAGCCTCAAGGTCATGTCCATCGGCTTCCTGCTGGAGACCCCGGATACGCCCATCATCTGGCGCGGACCGGCACGCTCCGGCGTGATCCGTCAGTTCGTGGCGGATGTGGAGTGGGGCGCCCTGGACTACCTGGTGGTGGACCTGCCCCCGGGTACGGGCGATGAGGCCCTCACCGTCGCCCAGGCCTTCCCCACCGCCGCCGGGGCCGTAGTCGTGACCACCCCGCAGGAGGCCAGCCTGTCGGACTGCCGCAAGGCCATCAACTTCCTGCGCACCGTCAAGACCCCGGTGCTCGGGGTGATCGAGAACATGGGCGGCTTCGTCTGCCCCCACTGCGGCAAGGAGACCGCCATCTTCGGCAACGGCGGCGGAGAGCGCATGGCTCAGGAGATGGAAGTGCCGTTCCTGGGTCGTATCCCTCTTGTCCCGGAGATTGTGGTGATGGGCGATAGCGGGCGGCCTTTGCTGGGCCCGGACGCTCCGGAGGCCGTCAGGATCGCTTTCCAGCGGATAGCCGACGGGATCGAGGGAGCGCTGGAGTAGCCGGGCGGGGAACGGCCGTGGCGCGTGGTTCGTGGCGCGAAACGGCGACGGCGCCTGCCGTTGGTGGGGCGGGCTTTCCAGCCCGCCGCCGTTGCCTGCCGTTGGTTCGTGGTTGGCAACGGCGGACGGCGCCTGCCGTTCCGGGGACGGCTGACGACTAACGGCTGAAGACTGCGGGTCCCGCTCAGCGGCGACCCGCGGTCCCAGGAACGGCAAACGACAAACGGCCAGCGACAGGCGGCCAACGGCGGACGGCCAACGGCGCCGCTCCCTGCGTGTCCCGCCGAGCGGGACCCGCTTTCCCTCTCCTTCGCGGTACGACTGCTCAGGAGAGGGCT
>CAYRFY010000292.1:0-9470 GCA_964423635.1 uncultured Armatimonadia bacterium
AGCCTCTCACCTGTCGCCGGTGCCCACAACCCCGACCGAAGACCTCCGTGCCCGCATTCCGTCCGGCCGTCTGCCGTTCTCCCCCCTCCTCCCGTCTCCGCGGTCGTATCGCGGAGTACAAGCGGCTCGAAGAGACGCCGAGAGGGAGGAGGCCCGCAGGGCGGGGGGGTGAGGCGACGTTGGCCGGTGGCGGTGCTCGGCAGCCGCGCGCCTACCCCGTCTCCACCTCCAGCTTGACCTCCGTCATCATCTGCACATCGTACGTTCCCGGCTCCCGGCGCTGGATGCTGGTCGCCGAACGGAGGCGCAGGTGGTCGCCGGGGCCGATGTCGCTGGTCCAAAACAGCGCCCGGCCGTCACCATTAGCGTCGGCAAACACTGAGCTGAGCTGCTCTTCACCGGCCCTGAGCCGGAACTTGCCGCCCTCGAAAGCCTCGATGAAGAAGCCTCTGGATCTGTCTTCATTGTACAGCCACCGTCCCCGATGCCTGCCCCCGTCCACCCGCCCGTAGCCGGTGAGCTGAGTGTCCGTGGCCACCGTGCCCGCGGCGTCATCGATCTGTGTCACCTGCCCCATGCCCACGATGAACAGGGTGTCTCCGAAGCCCAGCGTCGTCTCGCCGTCTCCCATTTCGGCGCTCTGCACCGTGTAGCTGGTCTGGTGCAGCTCATTGCCCACGACCGCCACGCGGCCGGGTAGGGCCTCTGTGGGCAGTGCAGCGGCCACCGTGACGGTATTGTTCCCATGGTCAACCGAGAGAACCTCCGCCACCGGCGAGGGGGCCGCACTCAGTTGCAGGCCGTCACAGGACAGCGCGGTGCCGTTGGCCATGAAGGCCCGGCTGATGCCCTCCCTGTCCAATGTCACCAGGGCGAACTCCGCGGTGACCGTGAGACTGTGGCCCTCCCATTCCCACCGGCAGGGCGTCTCGGGCTCCAGGGAGCTGTGAATCAGGTCAACTTGCTCGCCACGACGGACGCACAGCCCCTCCGTCCAGGGCTGCGGCGTTGGGGTCTCCAGGCGTTCCACAGAGGTGACCTTCGCCGCTCCCCGGTGGGGCTCGGAGACGGACACGAAGCTGGAGGCCAGGCCGCCGTCGGCCGTGGCCTCCGTGCCCATGTCTCCGTTACGGGCCAGCACGTACTGAAGCGTGTCCGGGTGGCCGGGCTTGAGCTCCGGCTCGGCGTCGGCGAGGATGACCTGCTCGGCACAGCCGGCGGGCATCGTCATGGTCAGGGCCAGATCGCGCTCCGGGTCGTGCCAGGTGGCGGACCAAGGGCCCGGCGGCCGCATGCGCCGCACGTTGCGCAGGTACTGGAAGCCGCTGTCCGCGGCGTTGACGACCAGCGGTGCCTCGGCTTCCGGGTCGCTGCCGATCACAGCGGCGTTGAGCAGCACGTAGCTTTGGCCGTACTCGGTGGCGACGATCGTCACGGTGTCCGCCGGCCGCGCTAGATCATACACCTGGGAGATCCAGCGCTTGCCGTCTACTTCCGGCTCCCAGCGCAGGGCATGGGACACGTCGCCCAAAGTAGCCTCCACCGCGTTGGCCCCGGCTTTGTAGTCATGCACCTGTAAGAAGAGCTTGACCTTGCCCGGCCCCACCTCGGGCGTTTTCAGCGTCATCCTGGCCCCGACCTTGCGGGTCAGCACCGCGCCGCCGGAGTATGTCGCCCAGCCCTCGTTGGAGCGGTCGGCGTATGGGCGCTCGTCGGCGATGACGCCCTCGCCGGCGGGCAGTCGCAGCGCCGCCCCGGCGCCGCTCACCCGCTCCGGGGGCACCTGCCCGAAGGCCACGTCTTCTCCGGCGAGCGTGCCCGTCTCCTGCACCGGCCCCGGCTCGCCGCCGGCCACGGTGAACTGCGGCAGCGGCGGACCGTGGAAGCTCCAATCATGCTGCCGCCCGCCCTGCACGCGGTAGATGTCCAGGAGGTAACTTGTCTCGGCGGAGATGTCCACCAGTGCCGTGGTACGCCGGTACACCGAGGTGATGCCCGGATAGGCTACCTCATGGGCCGAGGCGTCCATGAGCTGCACGAAGGGGCTTGCCGCCAACGTGTTCAGATTCCCCGGGAAGGTGGTCTTCTGCCCCGCCTGGTCCACCAGCACGGCATAGTGGCTGATGGTGTTGCTGGTCCAGTACGCATTCTTGGCCAGCCAGTGTGCCGGATAGCCCATGTCCGGGAGCATCGGCATCCCGAGGGCGAACATCTCGATATTGAGCCTGTCCCGGTGGCCGTGGCCGCCACCGGCGTGCCCGTAGTACATGGACACACCGCGCCGGTGGTCTCCCTCTCCGCTCTCCAGAACCGCCAGCCCATAGCCGCCCAGGTTGCGGGTGGAAAGACCCAGATCGGTGCCCTGCTCGGCGGCAACGGCGGCCACCTTGTCCTCGTCGAACTGGTCATCCCACAGGTTCTTGTCCTCGGCTCCCATCAGCGTCAGCGCTTTTGCATGCCTCGGGTCGCCGAAATGCCGGAAGGCCGGGCCCTGCAGCACGGGGCTCCAGCCCACCCGTCTGGAGCCCAGGATGCTGCCGCTGTCGCCGATGGACGGTGTGAACTCGCCGGCCACCGTGAGGTCCAGGCCGATGTCCGCCATCTTCTTCAGCTTCGGGTTGGCCCAGATGTCCACTCCCAGACCGGGCAACAGCCGGGCCACCTCGTAAAACCCCGTGCACCAGCCCGTTGAGTAGCTGGGCGAGCTCTCGCCCCCGTGGCCGTCACGGTAGAAGCCGTTCCACAGCAGGTACTCCACATCGCCGTCGCCCAGTAGGAGCCAGTCGCGCATCTCGGCGGTGGTGGGGCCGGCCTGAGCGTCGTCATTGGCCAGCACGATCGCCAGCCGCGCCAGGGCGCTCTGGTGCATGCCCGTATTGCCCTTGATGAACCCGCGCATGATGTCCCGGGCCATGACGTGCAGCATGCGCGTCTCGATATGCCCGCGCACATCGGCAACACCGTGGGCGGCCAGGAAGCCGGTGAGCTCCGCATCCTGGTCCAGAGCCGGCCAGATCGCGTCGTAGGCCAGAGCGAAGTTGCTGATTACCCCGTTCTCCCAGATGTAGTCCAGGATGCGCCCGTTAATGCCCGCCGGCCAGGCGCCGTTGTGGTACGCCTGGGTGCGATAGTCGAAGCGCTCGTAGAACTCGGCGATCCGCGCCAGGAGTACGGCGCATTTGTGGGCATAGACCGGGTTCTCGCTGACCAGATAGGCCTGTGCCAGCGAGCTGATGGCCGGGAGGATGTCTCTTTCCCAGCGCTGCCAGAAGATGTAGTGGGCCACGAACCAGTAACGGTTGCCCTCGTCGTCCGCCCAGCCGAGCCCCTTGTCCACGAAGCCCTCGCCGTGCTCGGGCTCGCCGTCCACGCCCTGCAGGTTCCAGCCCTCGAAGTCATTGGACGGGTACTCCTCGCCGCCCACGGGGCAGATGACCTTGAACGGCTTGTCGCGACTCATCTGCCAGGGGTAGTGTCCACCCCGGCGGAACACCTCGGCCCCGTGCACCGGGCAGCCCTTGCCGAAACTCACATTCAGTGCCCGTGCCTGCTCCGGCGGAGGCACGAAGTCCCACAGTTCCTGATCGGACTTGTCGATGACCCATTGCACCGCCTCCTCGGCGCCCTCGGCCGCTCGTTTCGCCCATTCATGCCGGCTGATTTGCTCTCTCATATGCTCGATACGCTGCTCCGTATAATAGGTGCGCCCCTGCTTGCACAGCGCGGGATGTGTGCCAAGTGCCGTGCAAAGGGCGGCGATGAGTGCGATGTGAGACATGGCCTTACTCCTTCGGGGGATCGGATACGATGGAGCCTGTCGGCTCAGTCAATCAGGCCGTGTGAGCGCCCTCATGGCGGTCATTGGAGGGCAACTGTCATGCGACTCCATGGTGTCCCCGAGGCAGTAATCATGCTGTCCCGGGCACGGACGCCCGACTATCGCCGCAGATGGGCGAGGCGCGTGAGCTTTCCGCCTCTGGGTACCGGACTTCGCCCACAGGCTCGATGGCGGCAGAAACCGGCGGGATTGCCTGTCTGCACCGGCGACGCACTGCTATTCGAGCCTCACCGCCGCGATGCTCTTGGCCGGTATCTCCACCGCCATCTCAAACTGCGCGGGACGCGGCGCTCCGGGTGGGAAGTCGCCGGGACGGAAGGTGAGGCTCTTGCGCGCTGGGGCGTCGGTAGTGTTGTACAGCAGCACACGGTCGACGAACACCGTCGTCACGATCCCATCCGCCTGTTCGTCCACCAGCAGGGCGTCCTTGCGCTCCGGGTCCAGCGCCGACAGCCGATAGGCAAGCTCCAGCACCGTGGCTTGCTGGTTTTCCATGGCATCATCGTTCAGCCCGGCGACGTGGATGACTCGGCCCCTGCCCACGGCACGTCCGGCCTGCCAGGCGGCCACGGCATCCTCCGCACCCCCCGCTTGCCGGGGGAACAGGGCGGCGAAGAGGCCGTCGTCTTTGTCGATGTCCTCCAGATGGTCGACGCCCATCAGCGCCAGCACGCCGCCCGCCTCCACCCAGTCCTTCAGTGCCTGGAGCGTCTCGGCCTGCATGAAATCCCCCTCGCATAGCACCAGTACGCGGATCCCCAGCTTTTCCAGGCCGCCATCACGCACACAAAGCTCGTCGAGCACCTCGTAATCCATGCGGTCGCGGAGGCCCTCGGCGAAGCGGATCGTGCGGTCCGGCCAGTGCATCTGGGGACGGCACCACCACCACGAAGAGGGCATCAGGAAGGCCACATCGCACACCGCCGGCCGGCCATTGAGGTGCTCCAGGTTCGCGGCCAGGATGCCCCGGGCACCGTCCAGGTTCTGCGGATAGTCGAACCAGGTCTGGGTGCCGTTGCTGATGTCGTAGAAGATCCGGCGCGTCTGGCGCTCGCGGTCCACGCTGCCCGGCGGTTCCGTGAAGTACGGCACCCCGTACACACGGCAGGCCGTGGAGACTCGCCGGGTGGCGAAGGCGCCTATGTCCCCCGGAGTCTGGGCCGCCGCACCGGCCTGTGCCATGCGTTTGACGTGCCGCGACTGGTCGTTCCCCCACGGGACCGGCTCGGCGCCATAGCCCAGGCTGAGGATGATCTCCCTGCCGGGGAGGTGTCGGCGGACAATCTCAGTGGAGGCCACTGCGAAGTCGCCCCAGGCATCCTGGTACCAGTCCACGAAGTCCAGCCAGCGCCGGCGGTCCGTGGGCTTACTGCTCTCCGCGGCCCTGCGGGCGGCGGCCTCCGGCTCTGCCGGGGGCCCCACGGCCTCCCAGTCCCGGAAGTCTGTGCCCCAGCGGCGGTTCAGCTCCTCGAGGGACCCAAACCGCTCTCGCATCTTGTCTCGGAAGTCCGCACGGGCGAAGCGATCGCCGCACCAGTAGCCGCCGTGCACGTGCTCCTGCTTCACCAGCCAGTTTGTCATCCCCGTTGCATAGCCGATCTCGCCATACTCCGAGGGCATGGCCAGGCGGACGAAGTCCACCGTCTCGCCCAGGTCTGCGCCCAGACGCCGGTAGAACTCGTCGTAGATTCGCAACGTCGCCGGAGCCCACAAAGAGAGCTGCTGAAGCTCCTGGTCGTGCTCCAGGCAGCGGTAGGGAACCCAGTCCTCTGTCTGCATGAACCAGCGGGGAGGGAAGTGCAGCCAGGCGAAGGTGTTGTACTGCAGGCCGGCGGCATGCAGCTTCTCCGCGTTGCGGCGGTAGAATGAGAAATCCCACTCGCCCTGCCGCTCCTCGATCCGGCACCAGGCCAGATAGTCACACATGGCGCTGCAGCCGCAGCGATGGAGCAGGTCGATGGTGTCCTCGTCGATCGCGCCGGTGTTGCCCTCCTGCCCCGTGCCCCAGTATTGCATGAACCAGCCGACGCTCAGATTCCCGGAGTAGAAGCGGATTCCCGCGTTCTCGATATGTGGCATGGTCAGATAGGCCTCGAAAGGTGCCTGCGGGTCGTCGCCGACGGCCTCGAGGGCCACGGCGTCCAGGTAGGCGTAGTACAGGTTGTCGTGTCCCCGGCGGGCGGTCACGCCGACGGCGATCTTGTGCTTGCCTGCACCCAGGCCCGTCCTGACCGCAGGCATCCACGAGAACACCTGGCCGGGTCCCCACATGCCCGAGTGCAAGGCCGGCAAGACTGCGACCGGCTCCGATCCATCCACAGAGACCTGCAACGCGGAGGCGACGCCGGGCCGAGTGGCGGCAATCCAGACGGCGTAAGTGCCGGGCCGCTCGAGCTCGACGGTGAACCGCGCCTCGTACGCACCGCTCTCCGGGTCGGCGTCTTTGGCGCACATCAGATGGGCACCGGAGTAGGCCCCGGCATAGTCGGGGTTGTCCCGCACCGGCGCGGTCCAGTCGTGGTCGACGCAGTCCTCGCCCTCGCCGAACCAGACGAACTGAGCCGGTCGCGGGGGATCGGCGCCGGCCAGCACTGCAAGAGCCATCAGGGCCGCTGTCGCAGCCGGTACAAAGAACCGGCTCATCACATCACCTCGTGCACGTACTTCGCCGCCGTGCCGTCGCCGTTGCCGTCTCTGGGGCCGCAGGCATCCCGCCCGCACTGCCGTCGCCGTTGCCGGCCCTGCGGCAACAGGCGTCTCGCCTGCACTGCCGTTGCCGTCGAGACCTACCCCTCCCAGGCCACCGCCTCGCCCTCGACCCTCCCGTACGGCGTTCCGGTCTCCACGCGCTTGCGTAGCAGCTCCGGGTATGGCAACTCGCGCAGCGTTGTCCAGGCATCCGGGAGGTTGAACAGCATCACGCCGCCGGCCCCTGCGTCATACCAGCTCAGCACGCCCTTGACGTAGTCCATCGGCCCAAGGTGCCAGTTGTCGGGACGGTCCTGATTGTCCTCGCCCGGTGTTGGGTCGTGGATGTTCGGGCCCGCAGCATCGCCGTCGAAGGTGCACTGGTAGGTGACACGCGGGTAGCACTTCACGGCAGTGCCGCGTGTCATCTGTAGGTACTTCATGTGCTCCTTGCCCTCGGGCATGATGCAGTCCACGATGCCCTCGGCTACCCATGTGGCCACGTCGAGGCCTTGCTGCTCCGGTGTCCATCCGTCGTACCACGTGCCGCAGTTGAAGGATGCGTTGAGGGCAAGCTTGCGCCCCTTCTCCCGTCCGATGCGGTCCAGCCCGGCGCGCAGCTCGCGCATGTACGTGTTCATGTGCTGGAACTGGTCGGGCTGGCCGGGGTTGAAGTGCCTGCGGTGGCGGGTGAAGTCAACGGTCAGACCGTCGACGTCGTAGTTCCGGGCGATGTACAGCAGCAAGTCGCGGTAGTACCCGCGGGCGTCTGGGTGCGCGTAGTCAAGACCCCCTCCGCTCTTCAGCCGCCAGTGCGGGTGCTCATCCCAGACCTTGCTGGGGTAGTAATGCACATTGGCCCGATGCGAGGCGTAGATCTTGATGCCAAGCTCGTGGCTGCGGTCGCAGAGCACCTTGAGGATGTCGATCCCGCGGTCGATGAAGCCCTGGTAGATCGCGGTGGCGCGGCGGTCGCCGAGGCGGTCGCGGGTGGCGATGCGGCCGGCCATGGGATGCGGGAAGTTGGTGGTCAGCGACCCGCCGATGCACCAGTTGAGGGCCTCCACGTTGCCGTAGCCGAACTGCTGGACCTGCTCCAGAATGCAGCTCACATCATCGACGCCCCAGTTCCACACATAGCTGAACCCGTCGCGGTCGACGATGACGCCCTTGCGCTGCAGCCCTGCACGCTCGTTGGCCTCCATTCGCAGCTCGGCCGGATCGCGGCGGATCAGCTTGATGTACGCCACGTGCGCATTACATAGGCCCCACCAGAAGCTCTGGTAGGTGCCCTTGGGCTGGCGTAGCAGGATGTCTTGATCGGTCAGGTCGGCGGTCTTGTAGAAGCACTCGACCAGGTGGCCCTCCTGTGCCGGAGGGTTCCAGGCGTTCAGAGGCTCTTCCCAGGGGTCCACGTGTGAGAAGGCCTTGTCACCGCTGAGCCGGATGTCGATGCCGCCGCCGAAGCCCGGCCTGTAGGTCGCCAGCCAGATGTCGTACACGCCGGGGAGCTTGGCCGGGTAGGTGAGCGTGGGCGCGATACAGGTCTCCGGCTGCTCTCGGTCGCGCTGCTCGACACAGAGTATCCTGCCCGAGGAGGTCGGCGTCTTGTAGGGGCGGAGCCACCAATTGCCCTTGACGCTGTCACTCCCGATGGCGCCGCTCGGCTCGCAACGGGCGAAGTCACTGAGGGTCACGACGTCACCTATCTGCGGCACGGTGCCGTCGAGGATGTCCACGTCCGAGAGACAAGCGCCTGGGCAGGAAGCGCAGAGCATGCCGATGGCGACGGCTGTGAGGCGGTAGGCAGACACCGGGCACCTCCGATGGAATGCAGCGATGCTCTGCAGTTCGTGATCGTCTGCACTGGGACCTCCAGAAACGTGCTCCAGCCCGCTCAACGGCTTGCCCGGGGCCCCTCGACGAGGAAGGGGCCTCCACTACCCGGGCGAAGCATTCACCAACGGAACAAGACACTCAAGAGACCGCAGGGCGGGTGCCGCCGATCGTTGGGCGGAACTGATCGCGGACCCGATGCTCTCGGCCGATGACGAGGATACCGCAAGGCGCCGGGCCGACACCATCCACCCCGCCATCTGGGACCTTGCCGCTCGGCGATGGTACGGGTGTCTCTTCCTGCTCCCCACCGTCGCGGACTACTTCCTGCTTGGGGAAACGTGATATGATACGGGAGACGAACCGCAAAGCCGGCGCGGTGTACCCGGGCGGAGTGTTGTCAAAGCTGGGGGACCGGACGATGCGCCGCAGAATCGCCCGTATCATCCTGCGCAGCCGGGGCGAGGACCTCGCCGCGGCCCAGCACATCCCGCGGGCGTTGGACAAGATCGGAGGCCGACGGCCATGGCCGCTTCGGAAGTCAGTCGCAAGGTGTTGCAGCGTGGGGATTTCGGCGTTTGCATCGCCTGGCCCAAGACCCACTGGAAGTATCTGGGCGGGCCGGGGGAGAGCGGCACCGTGCTGGTCGACGGCACGCCCACGGAGGTGACGGTACAGGGAGAGCGCTGCAATTGCCAGGGCACGGGCTGGCATGTGCACCGCTTCCTCAGCCTCCCCGACAGCGCTGGCATCACCGTCGGGCAGAAAGTGCTGATCGGCGTGCCCGAAGGGGCGCCCGAGCCCGAGGCCCACGGCCTCACCGTGAGTGCCGCCGTTGAGGAGCTCAACGATGCCCTGCTGCTTGGGCCCGTGCTCTCGCCCACGCGGTCGGAGCGCCTGGGCCGCTTCCTCGCCGGACGCCAGGGGTTGCCGGGCAGCTATGCCGGGCTGTTCGCGGCGGTGGGCGAGGAACTGGCCGAGGGCTACCGCACCTATACGGGCGAGCGCATGCGCAGCGGCGGCGGCGCCAGGCACATCCTGGGGGAGGAAGCCCTCCGTGCCCTGGTGCTCCTGGAGCACGCGGGAGGCACTGAGGCGGGAGTGGCCC
>CAYRFY010000293.1:0-9425 GCA_964423635.1 uncultured Armatimonadia bacterium
CACCATCACCCGCGGCCCGCGCAAGGCCACGAGCTGACGACACACCGAGAGCCCGTCCAGGTCCGGGAGGCCCAGGTCAACCAGGCACAGCGCAGGGCCTTCCTCGCGGGCCACCGCAAGTCCCTGGGCGCCGGTGCGTGTCGCCCGCGCACGGTACCCGGCGTCCTCCAGGGCCCCGGCGACCACATCGCCCAGCGCTCGATCATCCTCGATGATGAGGATGTCGATGCCCGCCTTGTGTTCCTGCGAACCGCCGGCCATCGGGGCCGTCGCCCTCCCGTGACGCCGCCGCGGCGTCGATGGACTTGGGACATGCCGCCCGGATATGCGCATGCTGCAGGGCAAAGGGATTCGGTTCGGTCCGCCCCCCACCCGGGCGCGTCTGTCGTCTAGTTCGCCCACCTGCTTTGCTGTTCCTCCCCCGAATCGACACCATGCACGCATCGGGAACAAGGCGGGCTGTGTGGTACAGGGCGATGCGGTCGTTCGCAGGCCGTCAGGCCCGAAGGGCCGCCCGGCGCCGCGAAAGCGACGCCATCCAGCGATGGGCGAGAGCCCATCGGGGTCTTCACGCATTCCCGGGGCCGCCGACCGGCCCAGAGTCGGGAGGGAAGCCCGCCCGGCGCACGGAATGTCCCCTCTCGTCCCAGTACCACACCCGACGCCACCGATGGGGAGTGTCCACGATGCGCCATATCGCTATAGTCGCCACCGCGCTGAGTTGTCTGGTGCCGGCCGCCGCCGACTTCGCCGTCGTCCGCGACGGACAGGCCCGGTGCCAGATTGTGCTGGGTGAGGGGGCCCGGCCGGTGGAACAGCAGGCGGCCGAGGACCTCGCCCGCTGCCTGCTGCTCATGACGGATGTGCAGGTGCCTCTCGTACCGGAAGGCCAAGAACGGCCTCAGACGCCGCGGATCATGGTGGGCCCCTGTGCCCTCCCCGACCGGGTGATGCAGGCCGTCTCGGCCCGGGACTACGGTGGCTACATCATCACGCAGGTGGGCGATGATCTGGTTCTCCGCGGCCCCAGCGAATACGGCAGCTCCAACGCCGTCTATGGCCTTCTGGAGGACACCCTCGGCTGCCACTGGTACATGCCCTCGGAGCTGTTCGAGGTCGTCCCCCGGCGCGCGGAGGTCGTGCTGCCCGCGCTGGACGTGGCCGTCGATCCCGGCTTCCGGTACCGCTACTTCAGCGGCGTCTCCGAAGGCGGCCCCTGGCAGTTTCGCAACCGCCTCGACCGCCCCGGCAATCCCAACGCCCCCTTCCTGGCTCAGGGACACATCCTGTACCGTCTCTACCCTCCCAGCAAGTACGGCAAGGAGCACCCGGAGTTCTATCCGCTCAAGAACGGTCAGCGCCACGTCAACAAGGACGACAACGACCAGTACTCCCAGCCCTGTACCGGCAATCCGGACGTCGTCCGCGTTGCCGTGGACACCATCAGCGCCTACTTCGACAGCCATCCTCAGGCCCACACACACTCGCTGTGCATCAACGACAATAACGACTGGTGCGAGTGCGAGGCCTGCCGGGCGCAGGACGTTCCTGTGCCCCAGTTCCGCGGCCGCACTATCTATTCGGACCGCTACTACACCTACGTCAACGCCGTGGCCGAAGGTCTCGCGGCCAGGCATCCCCAGAAGTTCCTGGGCGTCTTCGCCTATGCCGGCGTGGAGCCCGTCCCGGTGGGCATCGACCGCATCGAGCCCAACGTCTACGTGAGCATCACCCAGGACTGCTCCCAGCACTTCGACGCGGCGTACCGGCGCACGGACTACGAGTTCATCAAGCAATGGCAGGCCAAAGCCGCCCATGTGGGCAAGTACGACTACTACGGCCTGGGGGCAATCATCCCCCGCTACTATCCCCACCTGATCGCCGAGGACATCAAGCACTCGCGCCGGGTGGGCCTGGAGGGCTTCCACTCCGAGGCCTATCCGCTGTGGGCCTGCTTCGGCCCCCAGATCTACATGGCCGCGCAGATGCTCTACAACCCCGACCTGGACTGCGATGCCCTGCTCGACGGCTTATTCACCGACCTCTACGGCCCGGCCGCCCCGGAGATGGCCGCCCTGTATCAGACCCTCGAGGACGCCTGGATGCGCTACGAACGCCCCGGCCGCTGGTTCGAGGGCATCGGCAGCATGTCCCAGCAGATCGGCATGTACCGGCCCGAGGACCTGGCAGCCATGCGCGCCCATCTGTTCCGGGCCAGGAAACTGGCGGATAGCGACCTGATCCGGCAGCGCATCGCGTATGTGGACAAGGGCCTGGAGTACCCGCTGAACCTCATCGAGGGCTGGCAGGCGGCGGAGAAGCTGCGCCAGACGGACATCACCGCCGAGAGCAACGCCAACGTCATCCGGCTCATCCGGCGCGTCAATCGCTGCGTGCAGCGCGCCCCGCGTCTGTGGGAACGCAGCATCATGCAGGACCCCATCAGCAGCGGCTGGTACAAGGCCGGTGCCCGGCCCCACGTGATCGCTCAGTGGTTCGGGCATTGCCAGGACGCCACGGTCACCGCGGTGGGCGAGCTGGCGGCACGCGATGGCGGCGAGGCCATGGCCGACTACCTCGCCGAGCTGGCGGGCACCGACACCGAGACCCTCCTGCGCGCCTACCGCGGCGAGCTGGACGATCTGCCCAACATGCTCCCAAATGGCTCCTTCGAAAGCACGGAGGCCGCCGCAGGACAGCAGCCCAGCGGCCCCGAATGGCAGAGCGAGGGCACGCCGCCGGGCTGGAGCACCTGGAAGACCGATCCGGCGCAAGGCAGACTGTTCCTGGACGCGGGCAAGGTGCGCAGTGGGAAGCTCTCGGCGGCGCTGGAGGGCGGGGACTGCATCTGCTACATCGCCACCGTGCCCGTCGAGGCCGGGAAGCGGTACGCCGCCTGGGCCTACGCCTGGGCCGACAAGGTCTCCTCCGAGCGCAAGACGACGCTGGAGGTACGCTGGCAGGATAGCGCCGGCAAGTGGTATAGCGGCGGGCTGAACACCGCTGTCGAGGTACGCACGCCCGGCGGCTGGGAGCGGCTGGTGAGCGCCGTCACGGCTCCCGAGGGCGCGGCGAGGGCGGTGATCCTCCTGGTCGTCTATGACATGCCGGAGGGCGAGACCGCCTGGTTCGATGACGCGGCGCTTGTCGAGGTGCAGTGAACGAGCCCAGCACCGGCTTGCCGCCGACCGGGGGAACGGTGGGGCGCGACGACCGCCAGAAGACACGGGGAGGACCCGCGGGCTGCAGGACGAAGTTAACGACTTCCGCCGTTGGGCAACCACCGAAGTGGAGGTCCCGAACCCACAGGAGGCCACATGACCGGACATTACGTTGTCATCGAATCCAAGGGCACCGCCGTCCTGAAGGCCTTCGACGTTCCGCAGCCCGGGGCCGGCGAAGTCTTGCTCGAAAACGACTATACCGTCATCAGCGCCGGCACCGAGCGGGCCAATCTCATCGGCCTGCCCAATACGTCCGGCCAGTTCCCCTGGCATCCGGGCTACTGCGGCCTCGGGCGAGTCATTGCTGTGGGCGACGGGGTACAGAACGTCTCCGTGGGCCAGCGCGCGCTGGCCACGTGGTCCGGCCACCGCTCCCACGCGCTGCAGCGCGCCGCGGACCTCACGGTCGTCAGGGATGACCGCATCGACTCGCTGGACGCCGCCTTCGTCCCCATCGCCGCCATGGGCCTGCAGGGGGTGCGCAAGGTCAAGCTGGAGCTGGGCGAGGCCGCGATGGTCATCGGCCTGGGGCTCCTGGGTGTGTTCGCCACACAATCGGCGAAGATCGACGGCGCTATCCCGGTGATCGTCTCGGACTTCGACAAGCGCCGCCGGGATCTCGCCTTGACCCTCGGAGCCGACTACGCCTTCTCGCCGGACGAGGAGAACCTGGCCGACAAAATCAAGGAGCTCACCGACGGCAGGGGGCCGGAGGCCATCATCGAGGTGACGGGCTCGGCCGTGGCGCTGCAGCAGGCGCTGACCTATGTGGCCTTCCAGGGCCGGGTGAGCCTTCTGGGCTGCACCCGCATCTCCGATGCGCCCATTGACTTCTACCAGTACGTGCACCGCCGCGGCGTCTCGCTCATCGGGGCGCACACGATGGTGCGACCCAAGGTGGAATCCTGTCCCGCCTACTGGACCGAGAAGGACGATTACCGCGTGCTTCTGGCACTCATCGCGGCCAAACGGCTGCAGGTGAGGCCGATCATCTCGGAGATCGTCTCCCCGGAGACGGCTCCCGCCGTTTATAAGCGCCTCGCGGAGGAGAAGCACCCTCCCCTGGGCATCGTCTTTGACTGGAGTCTGATGCGATGAAACCCATCAAGATCGGACAGATCGGTGTCGGGCACGAGCACGCTTCTGGGACGATGGAAACGCTACGCGGGCTGCCCGAGTTGTACGAGGTGGTCGGCGTCGTGGAGGAGGAGAACCCGGGCTGGTACTCGCCCTCGGCCTATGAGGGCATCGAGCGCATGACACAGGAGCAGCTCTTCAACGTCCCCGGGCTGGAGGCCGTCGCGGTGGAGACCAACATGCCCCTGGCGGCCGCCACCGCCCTGCGCTGCATGGAGCGCGGCCTGCACATCCACATGGACAAGCCCGGCGGAGAAGAGATGGAGCCCTTCCGGCGGCTGATCGAGGGCTGCCGGGCCGGAGGACTGGCCATCCAGCTCGGCTACATGTACCGGGTCAACTCGGCCATCAAGTTCTGCTTCCGAGCGTTGCGCGAGGGTTGGCTCGGAGACGTATTCGAGATCCATACGGTCATGAGCCGCTACGACGATGACAACTATCGCCGCTTCCTTGCGGACTACCGGGGTGGCGCGATGTACAACTTCGGCAGTCACCTCATCGACCTGGTGATCGCGATGATGGGGCGGCCGGACAATGTGGCATCCTTCCTCAAGGCCACCCGCGACGACGGCCTCATGGATAACGGCCTGGCCGTCCTGGAGTACCCTCGGGCCACGGCGACCGTCCGCACCGCGGTGGTTGAGGTGGACGGGATGAGGCACCGACGCCTCATTGTGTGCGGCACAAAGGGTTCCGCGGAGGTGTATCCTCTGGAGCACGCGGGCCGCTACGCCCAGGACCCCCTCCACGTGCGGCTGACGCTCCTTGAGGACAACGCCGAGTACCCGGCAGGCACCCACATGGTGGATGTGGGCCTCATGAGGGGGCGCTACGACGACCAGTTGATCGGGCTCGCCCGAATCATCCGGGGTGAGATCGAAAACCCCTACGGCTACGACCACGAACTCCTGGTGCAGGAGACACTTCTCGCTGCCGCCGGGTACACGACCTGGAGATGACGATGCACGCGATATTGGTACAAGATGACCGGTCGCTGGTGTACAGTGAGGTGCCCGATCCCGTCCCGGCCGCGGACGAGATCGTCATCGATGTCAGGGCCGCGGCGCTGAACCGTGCCGATCTGATGCAGCGCGCCGGCGACTATCCGCCCCCTCCCGGCTGGCCCGAATGGATGGGGCTGGAGGTGGCGGGCGTCGTCAGCCACGCGCCCGAGGGAGGCAGGTGGCAGATCGGGGACGAGGTCTGCGCCCTGCTGGGCGGCGGCGGCTATGCCGAGAAGGTGGCCGTCCCGGCCTCGATGGCCCTGCCTGTCCCTCAGGGCCTGTCGATGGTGCAGGCCGCCGCGATTCCCGAGGCCTTCGCCACCTCATACCTCAATCTCTGCCTCGAGGGAGGCATGAAGGCCGGCGATACCGTACTGATCCAGGCAGGGGCAAGCGGTCTGGGGATGGCGGCCATTCAGCTCGTCAAGGCCCTCGGCGGCACGGTGATGACCACCGTCGGCACCGAGGAAAAGGCGCGGTTCGTCCGCGAGCTGGGCGCCGACATCGTCGTCAACCGCACCACGGAGGATCTGGCCGCCGCCATGGAGCAGCACCCCGTGGACATCGCCATGGACTGCATCGCCGGCCCGGAGCTGGGACGCTGTGTGGAGAAGATGGCTCTCGGCGGACGCTGGATCGTAATCGCCACTCTCGGCGGCACGCAGACCGAGCTGGATGCACGAGTCTTCTTCCGCCGGGGGCTACGGCTCATCGGCAGCACATTGCGCAGTCGCACGCCGCAGATGAAGGCCGAGATCCTCGCCGGGCTGGAGAAGTCGCTGTGGGAGGCGTTCTCGGACGGGAGCATCAAGCCGGTGGTGCACGCGACGCTGCCCATCGCACGGGCCGAAGAAGCTCACGCCATACTGGAGAACCGCGAGAACCTGGGCAAGGTCGTGCTCACCGTGCCGTGAGCCCGACCCCGCCTATGAGACGAGGAATGCTGATGATTGATTCGAGGCTCAAAGACAAGGTCGCGATTGTCACCGGAGCCGCCCGAGGCATCGGCCGCGCCATCGCCCTGCGCTGTGCCGCCGAGGGCGCCGCTGTCGCGGTGGACGACATCAACGGCGAGGGGGCGCAGGCGGTGGCCGCCGAGATCGAGGCGGCCGGCGGCCAAGCCCTCGCATTTGGTGCGGATATCACCCAAAGCGCCCAGATCCGGGAGGTCGTCGCGACGGTAATGGACCGCTTCGGGAAGGTGGATATCCTCGTCAACAACGCCGGAGGCAGCGCCGCCCTGCTGGGGAAGACCTCGGCGTTCAAAGACATGGCCGAGGAGACCTGGAAGTGGGTCATCGACCTCAACGTGCATGGTACCATGATCTGCATCCAGGCGGTCCTGGACCATATGGTGCAGCGCCGGTACGGCAAGATCATCAACTTTGGCTCCATCGCCGGTGTCTGCGGCCTCCCCAACTGGGCGGAATACTCGGCGGCGAAGGGGGCAATCATCGCGCTCACCCAGACCCTGGCCATGGAGGTCGGCGAGTACGGGGTGAACATCAACTGCATCTCGCCGGGCATGATCCTCTCCCGACCGGGCATCGACTGCAGCCGTGCCACCTGGCTGCAGCGCGGCGGCGAGCCCGAGGAGGTCGCGGCTCTCGCGGCCTTCCTGGCCTCCGATGAGGCGAGCTACATCACGGGAGCCAACTACCTCATCGACGGCGGTCGCACTCTGGGGCCACTGAGGTAAGGAGCATCACATGAGGTTCGAAGACAGAGCCGCCATCGTGACCGGGGCGGCCTCCGGCATGGGCCTTCTGACGGCACAACGACTGGCCGCCGAGGGCTGCGGCGTGCTGCTGTGTGATGTCAATGAGGAGGCGGTGGGCCAGGCCGCGCAGGGGATCCGCGACAAGGGCGGCAATGCCACCGGCGCCCCGGTGGATGTGCGCTGCTACGAACAGGTCAAGGCCGCTGTCGCTCTGACGTTGGAGCGATATGGGCGTGTGGACATCCTGGTCAACTGCGCCGGCGGCAACTCCGCCCGGGTGCTGAGCCGGCCGGAGCCCTTCCACGAGCGCCCCATCGAGGTGATCGACTGGGGTCTGGATGTGAACCTCAAGGGCGCCGTGTACTTCTGCCACGCCGTACTGGGGCCGATGATCCGGCAAAGCGGTGGGGTTGTGATCAACCTCGGCTCCATCGACGGCATCTGCGGGTCCTACTCGCTGGACTACGGTGCCTCCAAGGCCGGGATGATCGGGCTGACCAAGTCCATCGCTCTTTGCGGTGCCCCCCACGGCGTGCGGTCCTGCTGCGTCTCTCCCGGCCCCGTGCTGACACGACCCGAGATGGCGAACATGCCGACGCGGCTGGGCAGGGCCGCCGAGCCGGATGAGATCGTCGGCCTGATTCTCTACCTGTGCTCGGACGAGGCGTCGTTCATCACCGGCGCCAATTACCTCATCGACGGCGGCTACTGCATCGGAGGCATGTAGCGGTGAACAGGACCTGGAAGGTCGGCATCGTCAAGGACACCGGAAAGCCGATGCTGGGCCTACATGCCCTGCACACGGCCTTCCGCGGGCTTCCGAACGTGGAAGTGGTCGGGCATGTGGACTCCGACCCGGAGAACATCGAAGACAAGATGCGCTACACCCTCGCCCGGCGGCACTATCTGAGCCTGCACGACATGCTGCAGGCCGAGGCTGTGGATATCGTGGTCCTGTGCTCCCGGCATCCCTATGACCACCTGGCACAGATCCGGGCCGCTGCCGAAGCCGGGTGCCACGTCTACTGCGAAAAGCCGCTGACCGCCGATCTCGTCGAAGCCGACCGCATCGTGCAGATCGCGCGGGACAACAAGATCCTGGTAGGCGTGGCCCACCCGGCCCGGTATGCCCTGAACTTCCGCACCATGAAGCGCATGGTGCAGGCCGGAGACATCGGCACTCCGCTGTCCATCCACGGCCGGGGCAAGTGCGACCACCGCGGTGGCGGAGAAGACTTGATCGTCCTGGGGACCCACATCCTGGATATCCAGACCTTCTTGTTCGGCGAACCGGAGTGGGTCTATGCCGAGGTCGGCCAGGACGGCCGCCCCATCCAGCGTGGTGACAGGGCAAACACCGTGGAGCCCATCGGTCCGGCAGCCGGGGACGAGGTCTTCGCGACCTTCCGCTTCCCCGGCAATGTGCGGGGGAGCTTCGAAAGCAGAAGAGGTCTCTTCGATCCGGCCAGCGGTGTCATCCACATGGGGGTGACCGTCGTCGGGACCGAAGGCGCCCTGTCCGTGCGGTTCGTGGACCCCGGCGAGCGCAAGCTCCGGCTCAGCCGCTATCCCGGTCCGGTGGAGGATGCCGGCTGCTTCGAGGACGTTCCCCTGGTGGAGGACCGCGTCATCCCCGGTGCCGCGCCTTTGGACTACTCGCTGTGTGGGCAGCCGGATATCCCCAAGACCGGTTACTTCCTGGAGGCGAATCGGTTCGCCGTGTGGGACCTGATGTGCGCCATCGACGAGGGGCGACAGCCCGTCTCCAACGTCTACAATGCCCGCCTCGCTCAGGAGATGATCTGCGGCATCTATGCCTCCCACCTGCAACGGGCCCGGGTAACCTTCCCCCTCGAGGACAGAGCTCACCCGCTGGGTGAGGGGGCGTAGCGGCCGGACGTCGCGTAGCTGCAGGGCGCGGGCCCGTACCGCGCCATGGCCTTTCTGTTGGGCGCGGGCCTGTACCGCGCCGACGTAGAGCGCCCCCCCCACAACGGCCTTCCCCGCAGGGGGCTCATCGCTACGCGCATTGTGGGGAAAGCATGAGCTCGGAACACGGGGGTGCAGAGTGTCGTTTTCGTGTAGTGCGCGCCGTGTCACGCACTACACGGAGGCGACCAGCCGCAGATTGGCGTGCGGCCGTTCGCACGCCAATCTGCGGCCGCCCGATCTGGAGGCAAGCGACTCGCCAGGCAAGTGGCCGGCCTCGTGGCAGATGATAGGCCCGGTGGCCCAAAAGACGGGGTCTGGGGCCTGTGGCCCCAGCGGGTGCGCCTTGCAGCGCACGTAACTAGTGGGTTCAAGTCCCACCGAAAGGAGCTGTGCAAGCGCCGTACCTTT
>CAYRFY010000294.1:0-2580 GCA_964423635.1 uncultured Armatimonadia bacterium
CGCCCTTGTAGGGCGGCGACCTGTGCGCCGCCGCCGTCAGCCGTTGTAAGGCGGCGACCTGTGCGCCGCCACCGTTCGCCCTTGTAGGGCGGCGACCTGTGCGCCGCCGCCGTTCGCCGTTGTAGGGCGGCGACCTGTGCGCCGCCGCCGTTGCTCGCGCACGCTTCAGGCCCTCACATTATGCACGAACGCACGGGAGCCATATTCCGCCGTCTTCGCGTCCGGAACGGTCGAAGTGTTGCCGTTCTCCCCCCTCCTCCCGTCGCCCGCGGGTGTTTGCGGGCGTAAGGGAGAGGGGGGCTGGGGGGGTGAGGCGACGTGAGTCGGCGTCTGCCAGTAGCCTGCATAATCTGAGCAGGCCGTCTGTACACACTGACGAGACCATCCGTTTTGGCGGGACTCCAGGCCCGCCGCCGTTCGCCGTTCTACCTCTCCCAGCGAGCGCAGCGAGCGTCCGGGAGAGGTCTCCGAGACAGCCCGGAGGGCTGGAGCGGAGGGTGAGGGGAACCGGCACCAAACCTGGCAGTAGGACGCCCCCAAGGGGGCCAACGGCAAAGGCAACGGCCGGCGGGCCTGGAGACCCTGTCGACAAAGTCCCTTCGGACCCTCGGATACGCGCAGGCGAGTGACGTCCTGTGGGGAGAAGCGCCCTCAATGCGGCGGTAACACGCCTATGAGACCATGACGACACTCATCCTACGCGTTCCGAGCTATGGCAACGAGGCACCTAGGCGGCCCAATTGACTTAGCCGACAGGCTCTGGAGACTCGCCGGCACGGTGGCTCTCACCACTGTGCGCCCACGGCCGGGAAGGTGCTCGGCCAACGGCAACGACAGCCGTCTCACCGCTCCCGGCGGCTCGCAGAGCCGCTTGCCGGCAGGCTCGGGCGCTCCTGCGGGCCGCGGGCTGCTGAGGGGCGAACCTACCCAATCCACGACGGAAAGTGGCCGTGGCCGTAGCCCTCTCCTGAGCGGTGTTTGCGAAGGAGAGGGAAAGCGGGTCCCGGCAGCGGGACCCGCAGGGAGCGGCGCCGTTGACGCCGTTGACGCCGTTGACTCGCGACTCGCCGACTCGCGACTCGCCGACTGCCGTACCCCAGGAGGCCCATCATGCGACAGGCTATCTGGCTCATGCTGTGCAGTCTCGCCGCCGTGACTTCACCCGGGGCTGCTCAGGACATGGCGGAGCTGGAGGTCGACCATGCCCTGACCTTCGAGTTCGAGACCCCCCACACCGACTGGGCCCAGCCGTACGTGGGCGGCAAGACGAAAGTCCTCTTCATCACCGACGGCCGCGGCACCAATCCTCGCGAGTGCGTGGAGCTGATGCAGCGCTTTGATATCGAGGCCGAGGCGGCGTTCTGGGCCCAGATCGTGGACAGCTCCGAGAGCCACTGGCACGGCGGCGCCGTGGGTGAGGCGCGGATCAACGCGCTGTTGGAGCAAAGCTGGGACTGCTTCGTGAGCATGGGCATCCCGCTGGAGCGCATGTCCCCCGAGCAGCAGTACAAGCTTGTCAAACAGGTGACCGAGGGCGCCGGCCTGGTCTTCGTAGGCGAGAGTGATGCCAGGGTACTCAAGGACAAGAACCTGGTGCGGGATGAGGCCTTCCTGGCAAGCCCGGTGATCGGCCCGGCGTACCGCGTGGGTAAGGGGCGCGGGGTTGTCATCCCGAGCCGGGCCAGGATCGACTACCACGAGGGCTGGGAAGTGGAGTACGACTACTGGCAGGAGGCCTTCGGGCGCGCGGTGCTGTGGGCGGCGGGCAAGGAGCCGCAGACGAGGATCGTCCTGCAGGTGCCGGAGGCGGAGCTTGTGCGCGAGGGTCCGCCGCAAAAGGCCTCACTCACGCTGGCGGGCGCCCCTGCCGCCCCGGGAGCCAATCTCGAGGTGACGTTCCGCCGCCCCGCCTCTCCCCCGGTAGTCCGGCGCATCGAACGCCTCCCCGCGCCCGGCGAGCCCCTGAGCATTGAGATCCCCACCCTCCCCGCGGGAAGCTGGCACCTGGACGCCCGGCTGCTCTCTGACGAGCGTGTCCTCACCTGGGCGACGGCGCCCTTCACCGTGGTGAGCCGCCGCAGTCTGGGCGACGTCACTCTGGTCCAATCCTGGGGCGAGGTGGGCGACTACATCGTCGGCAGCGTGAACGTGGCGGGCCAGGCGGTGCAGGGCGAGACGCTGCAGGTCCGCCTGCTGGACCGGCGCCGGAGGATCCT
The DNA here is from genome assembly GCA_964423635.1 of uncultured Armatimonadia bacterium. Classification (GTDB taxonomy): domain Bacteria; phylum Armatimonadota; class Zipacnadia; order Zipacnadales; family JABUFB01; genus CAYRFY01. The sequence goes on from CAYRFY010000294.1 coordinate 2,217, forward strand.
GGCATACGAGGACCTTGCGATTGGCGCAGCCCCGGCCCAGTTCGACTTCGAGATCCAGCCCTGGATGCCCATGCTGGTGACGGTGGAGGCCGTGGTGGCGCAAGAGGGGCAGGAGATCTGCAGCGCCTACCGGTACTTCAATGTCACCAAGCGCAACCGCGGCAAGTTCAACTTCCTGATCTGGGATGTCCCCGGCGGCACCCTGGCGCCCTATGCGGAGGCGTCTTTGGCCAGGGCAGGCGTCACGTTGCAGCTTCGCGGCGGCAACCCGCCGCCCTTCGTCGCCGCCTACGACATCGCCTGGGTGCCGTACACCACGCGCATCATGACCCCCAAGACACCCGAGGGGATCATGGAGCCCTTC
>CAYRFY010000294.1:2590-7364 GCA_964423635.1 uncultured Armatimonadia bacterium
GCTGGCGGCTCAGTACGAGGGCTCCCGGCAGCACGGGGTGTTCGTCTACTCCCTGGGCGATGAGGTGCAGACCAGGGGCTGCTGTCTTTCGGAGCACTGTGCCGATGCGTATAGAGGCTATCTGGCCGAGCAGTACAAAGACCTCGCGGCTCTCAATGCCTCGTGGGGAACCCAGTTCACCTCATGGGACGAAGTGGGGCTGTCGAAGGAAGGCGACAACGAGGAGGCCAACTCGCTGCAGGAGGGCAACTATCCGCGCTGGTTCGACCGCCAGGCCTTCAAGTCCGCCAACTTCGTGCAGTTCTGCCGCAAGTACGCCGCGGCCTACGCCGACATCGACCCGGACGCCAAGACGGGTTTCGAGGGGGCCGGGCGGTTCCAGGACGGCGACGATCTCGACCTGATCGTGCGCAGCAATGAGTTCTGGTCGCCGTATCCGGGCACGGCGGATGAAGTCGTGCGCTCCATCGCTCCCAGGCAGATGCCGCGCTCCAACTGGATGGGCTACACCAAGGATGCCGACTCGCTGGTGTCCAAGTATTGGCGCATGGTGACGCTGGGGATGGATGCGGTATGGTACTGGCGCTGGGACTGCATCGGCCGTTTCCACGGCTGGCTGGCCCCGGACCTGCGCCCCTTCCCGGCCGTCCAGGATATTCTTCAGGACACCCGCATCGTGCGCGAGGGCATGGGCGACCTGCTCTTGCAGTCGCAGATGCAGGATGACGGCATCGCGGTCTTGTACTCGTACCCCTCGGTCTTCGCCCACAAGCTGGTGGACGGCGCCTCTTTCGGCGGGTACGAGGCGGCCCATGTCGCCACCCATCGTCTGCTTCGCGACAGCGGGCTGCAGTTCTCCTACGTCACCGATCGCATGCTCCGCCTGGGTGAGTTCGATAGCAGCAAGTACAGGCTGCTGTTCCTCCCCCGGGCCGAGGCCGTCGGTGAGGCGGAGGCCACGGTGATCCGGCAGTTCGTCGAGGGTGGCGGCACGGTGATCGCCGACGTTCGCCCCGGTATCTACGACGGGCACTGCAAGCCGCGGGAGCAGGGGATACTGGACGACCTCTTCGGTGTCCGGCGCACCGCCAAGGGCCCCGCCGTGACCCTCGAGGCCCCGGGCGACCCGCTGGACAAGGCCAAGGTGGATGGCGGCGTCTCGCCCACCTCCGGGAAGGCCGCGCTCCAGGTGGCCGGCGCTCCGGCCCTCATCGTCAACCAGGTGGGCAGGGGCCGGGCGATCCTGCTGAATCTGACCATGGATAGCCTCCGCGGCGCTGCCGGGCAGTCGGCAAAGGCCGACATTGCCAACTGGCTGTCCGGCCAGTTCAGCGACGCCGAAGTGGTCCCACAGGTGGCTCTGAGCACCCCGGCAGGTGCCCCTATCACCGGGGTCTCCGCCGTGCGCTGGCGCAGCGGAGAGAACCAGCTTCTCGCACTGTTCCGCGAGGCCGGTGTCGGCGAGGAGGCCCTGGTCAGACTGCCGCAGGCCATGCATGTGTACGACCTGCGCAATGGAAAGGCTCTGGGCAAGCTGAGCAGCTTCTCCACCACGGTTCTCCCCTGCCGGGCGAGCTTCTTCGCTCTGTGCCCGCAGGAGCCGGGAGCCGCCGAGGTTACGGTAGACGCCCCCGAGGCCACCGGAGGCGATGTGCGCACGGTGCGCATCATCGTTCCCGATGCGGTGGGGCCGCAGGCCTATCGCGTCAGGGTCCGGACGACCCGGGGCGAGCTGGATTGGCTGGAGCAAAACGTGCTCGCCGGTGCCCACCAGGGCGGCGAGTTCGTGATCCCGGTGGCCTACAACGATCTCCGGGGTGACTGGACCGTCGAGGCCAGGGAGCTTTACACCGGGCAGGTCACCGAGGCGAAGCTCACCGTCAGGTAGGTGTAGGGTCGCCCCTGTGTCCGCGAGCTCTGAGCCGCGAGACGTTGGCGCCACAGCGACGGCAGGCGACGCTTCCCCCGCCGCGGGCGATGGGGACCCGCCAAAGGAGGCACCCATGCATCCGTATCGCGTACTTCCGGCGCTCGCCCTGCTCATGCTTGCAGGGGTCTGTCGGGCCGAAGACGACTACGAGATCAAGGTCTACCCCTGCGCCCGGGCCTACGAGGCGATCACCATCGACGGGGCCCTGGACGAGCCCTCGTGGCGGCGCGCTCCTGTGGTCAGCGGGTTCACGTACTACAATGGCCCCGAGCTGGTGGATGTGCAGACCTCGTTCCGGGTGATCTACGACCGGTCGCGCCTGGTCTTCGGCGTCGTGTGTGATGAGCCGCTGATGGACAAGATCACGCCGGTGGCTCAGGCCCGCGACTCGAACGAGGTCTTCCATGGCGAGTGCATCGAGATCTTCGTGGACCCGGCCCACAGCCACGACCGGTACTATCAATTCGGCATCAACGCCGCCGGCAGTGTGTACGATTCGGCGCGCACCGAAGCGGCCTGGAGCGCCGACGTGGAGGCCAAGACCACGCTCTCCCAGGACCACTGGACGCTGGAGGTCGCCATCCCGTGGGCCGACCTGGACGTTGAGCCCGAGCCGGGACTTGTGGTAGGGTTCAACGTCTGCCGCGACCGACTGGTGGGCAACGCGAGGCAGTGGACCAACTGGGCGCAGACCAAGGCCAACTTCCACGATCCGGAGCGCTTCGCCCATCTGGTCCTGTCGCCCACCGCGCAGCAACTGGGCACCATGGGCGAGGTGTTCCGCAAGGGCGAACGCCGAGGGCCGATCGTGGTCTACAAGCAGGGGGGATTTGCCCAGACCAGCTACCGCGCCCTGGCCAGGGAGGCCATCGGCAAGCTCGAGACCAGGCTGGACGAGCTGGCCGGCACCGCCGACCACGAGCCGGATGAGGCGGCGCGCCGGGAGCTTCAGAAGCTTACCGAAACCTACCGCGAGGAGGTGGCGGGCTTCTCCGCCCGCATCGAGTCCGGTGAGGCGTTGGACGCCGCCGACTGGACCCGCATGGAGCTGCGTGTCACCGCGCTTACGGCGGAACTGGGCGAGGTCATCTGGCAAGCGCGCCTGACGGCGCTGCTGTCGGGAATATAGCAACCCGGCCGGGAAGCCGGTTCTGCCCTGATGATGTCATCCTGGAGCGCCTGCGTCACAAGTCCGGGCGGCGCAAGCTCGAGCTTGTGCCGCTTGGGCGAAGCATCTCGCCGTATCCCAGGAGATTCCTCGAGCTGCTCTTACCGGGAGCGGACGCTCTCAGAATCACACTCTCGGCGAAGGAGGGCTTGTCGGCCGCATCTCTGGGAGCGTGGCCGGGCTCTCTGGGGCCGTCCTGTGCAGGAGCCTGAGGCACCGGCATGGCGTATCGAGCCGCGGCCACGCTGCAACTCACACCGCCTACCCGTACAACCTATCGAGACTGCGGATAACCCATGTATGAACCGGACAGCAAGATGAGTTCCGCCACAGCGAGTAGGCCCGCTCCCGTCTCGTGGCGGGCCGTAGCCGTGGGTCTGGTGTTGATTCCCTTCAATGCCTGGTTCGTGGTACAGGGCCTATTCTCGGGTCAGAGCCGGCCCACCACCGTCAGCCTGATCTTCAACGCCATCGCCTCCTTGTTCCTCGTGGTCGGAGCAAACGCCCTCCTGCGTCGCCTAAGGCCGCGCTGGGCGCTGAGTCACGGCGAGCTGATCGTGATCTACGGGATGCTGAGCGTGGCCTCCGCGGCCTGCGGCCTCGACCAGGTTCAGACGATGGTCGAGGTGGTCGCACACCCCATCTGGGGCGCCACACCGGAGAACCGCTGGGAGGACCTGTTTGGCAAGGTGATGCCCACCTGGCTCACCGTCACCGACAGCGCCGCTCTCGAGGCCTATTTCGATAGCGGTGTGCCCATGTTCGCCACCCCCTACTGGCGACCGTGGGCGGTGGTGGCTCTGTACTGGTCGGGGTTCAGTTTCACGCTGGTATTCGTGATGCTGTGCCTCAATACGCTGTTCCGCAAACAGTGGACCGAGGAGGCCAAGCTCAGCTTTCCCATCGTCTATCTGCCTCTGGAGATGACCAGGCCGAACGCGCCCATCTGGCGCAGCCCCCTGTTCTGGATCGGCTTGTCGGCGGCCTTCTGCATCGACATCCTCAACGGCCTGCACTTTCTGTATCCCAAGATTCCGCATATTCTCGGCGAATCCGGCTCCTCGTGGGATCTGGGCACCTATGTGGTCCAGATGCCGTGGCGGTCCATCGGCTGGACCCCGATGCGAGTCTTCCCCTTCGGCGTCGGGCTGTCGTTCTTCATCCCTCTGGACCTGGCGTTCAGTTCGTGGTTCTTCTACGTCCTGTCCAAGTTCATGCGTATCGGGTCCACCATGCTGGGCTGGGGCAATCTTCCCAAGGCGCCGTGGATCGACGAGCAGATGCACGCGGCGTACCTGGCTTTGGGGGGCTTTTGCCTGTGGTCTTCGCGCAGGCATCTGGCCGAGGCGGTGCGCGGGGTGCTGGGGCACAAGGACTTCGACGACAGCCGGGAGCCCATGCCGTACTCATGGGCCTTCTGGGGGGCCCTGGTCGGCCTGGCATTGCTGGTGGGTTTCTGTCTGAAGGCCAAGATGGCCCTGTGGGCGGCGATAGTCTTCCTGGTGATGTACTTCGCTCTGTCCATCGCCATCGCCCGGGTGCGGGCCGAGCTGGGCTCGCCGGTGCATGACATGCACAAGATCGGGCCCGAGGAGATCATCACGGAGATTCTGGGGCCCCGGGCGGTGGGCACTAATAACCTCATCATGTTCTCGTACTTCTGGGGGTTCAATCGC
>CAYRFY010000294.1:7374-9411 GCA_964423635.1 uncultured Armatimonadia bacterium
ATCGCAGCCATCCCATGCCCCACCAGATCGAGACCATGAAGCTGGCGGACGAGACCCACGTGAGCCAGCGCGGCGCCGCGGCGGCGCTCACCGTGGCGGCCGCGCTGGGCATCCTTTTCGGATGGGTCTTCATGCTCAACTCCGGCTTCGAGTTCGGCGGGCGGTCGGGCAAGGGCCAGGAGGCCTTCGCGAGGCTGCAAAGCTGGCTCACCAGTCCGGGCGAGACCAACTGGCACGCGGTGGGTGCACTGCTCTTCGGCGGGGCGTTCACGGTGTTCTTGGCGGCAATGCGGGCCCGGTTCGCCTGGTGGCCGTTCCATCCCGCGGGCTTCGCCGTGGCCGGGGGATGGTCGATGGCGCTGTTTGCTCCCTCGATCTTCGTTGCCTGGCTGGTGAAGTCGCTGATCCTGCGCTACGGCGGGATGTCCTCCTTCCGGCCGGCCTCGCGGCTGTTCCTGGGCATGATCCTGGGCGAGTTTCTGGCCGGGACATGGTGGGGACTCTTCGGCATCCTCAGGCACCAGCCGATGTACAACTTCCTGCCTTAGGGCGCGCATTGGCGCGCAGTCGTCTGCACCCGGCCACGCCGTTTGACCGCCACGGCCCTGACTGCTAATATAGGGTGGGATCAGGTTTGGTGCGCGCCATCCTACCGAGCCACAGATTCGCCGCTCTTGAGTGCATTCCAGGGAGGTCATGCAGCCATGAATCGAAGTGCGCTTTGGGCGTCCGTGATCCTTGCCCTGCTCGTAGTGTCGGCCGCCGTAGCCGGTCCGATCCATCAGGCCGCGCGCCTCGGCGACCTGGCCGCGGTTCAGGCTCTGCTGGACGGGGACCCCGAGCTGGTCTTCGAAGGTGACGCGACAGGCCGCACGGCACTACACTGGGCGGCACTGAAGAACCGGTCCGAGGTGGTGCGCTATCTCGTGGAGAGCAGTGGCAACCTGTGGTTCAGCTCGGAGGTCAACATCCGTGCCCTGGACGGCTCGACACCACTGCACCTGGCGGCGCGGGAAGGGCATTTCGCCCTGGTACGCTATCTGTGCGATAACGGCGCCGAGCTGAATGCCCGCGACGGCCGTGGCCTCAGCGCCCTGCACATCGCCTCGAGCAGAGGCGACCGGCCCATGACGTCGTACTTGGCCTCGCGCGGCGCCGCGCTGGACATCGGTCCGGCCTCCGGGGCCTCGGCCATGGCCCAGACGCGCGGCATGGCCCTCTATGCTCTGGACCAGTCCTTCCGCTCCCGGGGCCAGGTGGCTCCGGATGAACCGTACATCGTGGCAACGGGCGCCGACGCCCTGCACTGGGCGACCTATTGGGACAGCCTGCGCGCGGTGGATCAACTCATCGCCGGGAGGGCCAAGCTCGACGGTCAGGCGGCCTACGGGGCTACCGCTCTGCACTGGGCGGCATTCTGGGAGCGTCCGGCCGTCGCCGAGAAGCTCCTGGCGGCCAAGGCGAATGCCGACGCGGTGGACGCCTGGGGCCGTACCCCGCTGCATACCGCGGCCCTCAGCGATAGCAGCGCGACGGCAACCAACCTCGTCGTCGCCGGTGCCGCCGTGGATGCCCGGGACGGCGAGCAGTGCACGCCTCTACATTGGGCGGCCGTGACCGGGGCCCACGACACCGCGAAGGTTCTCATCGCCGGCGGTGCCGACGTGAAGGCCGCCGATGTGGACGGCTGCACTCCCCTGCACTGGGCGGCGGCCCGCGGCCATGCACGGGTGATCTCGCTACTGGTGGACGCCGGCGCGCCCCTCGAGGCCACCGACTCGGAGGGAGACACGGCGCTGCACAAGGCCGCCCGCTACGGCCAGTCTGAGGCATGTCTGCAGCTCGTCCGGCTGGGCGCCGACACCGAGGCACGGGATGCCTACTCCTGGACCCCGCGCCAGTTGGCCCTGGCCAACGAGCACGTGGCCGTGGCAGGCCTGCTCTCGGACTTCTAGCTCACATCATGCATGAACGCACTGGGGCCACATTTCGCCATTCCCGCGTCGGGAACGGTCGAAGTACTGCCGTTCTCCCCCC
>CAYRFY010000295.1:0-9405 GCA_964423635.1 uncultured Armatimonadia bacterium
GTCCCGGAGCGCCCGGTGGCCAAGGGGTCCACCGAGATGGCCCGGGTGGAGGTGGATGACTACGTCTGCACCCAGGTGCGCATGGCCAATGGGGCTCTGGGCTTCGTGGAGGCCTCACGCTTCGCCACGGGGACGCATGACGGCATGGGGTTCGAGATCTTCGGGGAGAAGGGCGCTTTGCGGTTCAACATGATGGACCCCAACTACCTGTACGCCTACGACGCCACGGAGCCGGAGGCGGACTTGGGCGGCCGCAGGGGATGGACGCAGATCGAGTGCCTGCAGCGGTACCCCAGGCCCAGTGTCCTGCCTTCGCCCAAGCTCCCGATAGGCTGGATGCGCTTCCACCTGCACTCGCAGTTCGACTTCCTGACCGCGATTGCCGAGGGGCGGCCGGGCACGGCAACGCTGTTTGACGGGGCCAAGGTCCAGTACGTGGACGAGGCGATCCGGACGTCGGCAGACAGCGGGCAGTGGGAGGATGTGGGGATGTAGGGGTGCGGCGCAGAAGCCTGCTCGAGAGGGTCCCGCGGGGCCGGATCGGCCGCCGAGGCCGCTCACGGCGATGCGCTCAGGACACCGCCAACTCGGGCGTCATCTCAGGTGAAGACGAATGTGGGAGACCTCGGGCATGGTCTCCCAGTCCCCTCCGTGGCGGCGCACTTCCACCAGCCCTGCGTACGACGCGCGAGCGTCCCGGCCTGCGTCGGTGGCCCCGGCCGCACGCGGGCGCAGCCGGCCGCAAAACAGGGGCTCCTGCCCCGCCAGGCGGCCGGCACCGGCGGACGCGATCACCAGCCACTGCGGAGCGCACCGCGCGTACCCCATCTCCGGGCTCTGCTCCCCGGCATGTTCGGCAGGGACAACTTGAAAGCCCCCGACCTGCCCCACCGGCGATGTGGCTACCGTTATTACGCCGGGGTGGTTGGCGGCGACGCAGCCCCGCCCCACGTGCACCGTGGAAGGGAACCGGCCCACGCCGGCGACGGGATGCAGTACGCGGCCCACCGTTCGCCACCTCCTGCCACCGCCCACGAGCACCGACCCACCGGTGCGGTTCTCGATGACGGCCTCGGTTGCCCCGTGAGGGAGGTGCGCGCCGACCACGACCAGGACTTCGCCGCCGCCGGGCACGTACCCCAGCGGCAGAGGTAACGCCTCGCCATCGCGTTCGAGCAGCACCTGTGTGCCCACGGGGGGCGCGCGCCTGCCGAACAGCCCCTCCGCAGGACTACACGAGACCACCATCGCAGCACCGTGCCGCCATCGGTACGGGCCCGGCCCCCCCGACGCGATTGCCTGCGGGATGATACTGAACCCCACCGGCCGCATCTCGCCGACAGAAGGCGTCCTCACATGCAGCGCGTTCGCGGCCGTGGCCACGACTGAACCATCCTCACCCCACCGCGCTGCACCAAACAGCGACCCCACCGCCGTTGCAGGCTCCACAACACGGCCCAGCACCTCGGACGTGCCGCCCGGCGAGGTAACGCTGACAACGCCACCGGCCCTGTTCTCGATGCGGATGCGCCACGCCACGGCCTCACCGGCCGCGCCCGTTGCGGGCCACGTCCCGCCCCATAGCGCCCAACCGGCGAGGGCCACCCCGGCAACCACCACAGTGGCGCAGACCTTCCCCAGCATGGTACATTGCCGAACCGGGCGGCCGGCATCTACGCTCATCGGAACATCGCGACCGGGACGGCGACATCCACGTCATAGCTCACCAGCACATAGTGAACCAGAGCTTTGCCCGCGTCATCATACAGCGTGCCCTCCTCGGTGACGGCTCGCTCCGGGCTGAGCCACCGCAGCCTCGTCACCACACGCCGTGCGGGCTGAGCCAGATCGGCCTCCCACACCTGCCGCTCGTCCTTCACGCCATCGCCAACGGCCATCACCGCCCTTGCCGCGATGCTACCCGGGGAGCGCTGACATTCCAGCAAAACCGGCCTGCGCACCGCCACGGGCGCATCGGCGTCCCCGTAGCTGTCGTCCCATTGCGTCACCGTCTGCACCATGGTCTCGCCGCCCTCGTCATCGAGGACAGCCACTCGCCGGGGCCAGACATCGCCGCTCTCATACGTAGCAACAAGCGACGAGCCCACGTGGCCCAGGGAGAACGACACCGGCTGCTGCAGGCTCAGCTTCTTCGTCCTGTCCGCAAGCGCCGGCGAGGACAGCTTCGTCCTCGCCAGCAACTCCTGGGATCGCGAGATGTGGGGCAGGCGCGCAGCCAACAGTCCCACAAGAGCAGCGGAGCCCTCGCTCTCGATGGGCGGCAGCGACTGCGGCCGCGACAGATCCACGGTCTCCCATCGCCCGGTGCGCAGGTGCTCTACAACCGCAGCGCCTCCCGCCAGCGCGACCTCCTGCTGAAGGCCGTAGAGGAGCGGGTCGTAGCCGGACCAACGCTCGCCCGCGCCGATCGAGACCAGTAACCGGCCGGGAGCGCGGTACCAGGTCATCGTCGTCTCGAGGGGCGGGTCGGTGAAGCCGACAGTGACCTTTGCCGTGCCTCGATCGCACAGCACCGTGGCCGCCTCCTGCCCCCAGGCGCACGTCGTCAGGAGGCACAGCGCTGCTGCCACGGCAGGAAAGCGCTGACAGGATCGATGGGGCCGCTGAGGAACCGCGATGATATCACGATGCACGGCGTACCTCCCTCACGAGGATCGGCAACGTGCCAGCGGGGCAACCCTAGTCCTCCACAAACCAGGCGGAGTGATCGGATAGCGTCGTGCGTGCCGCGTCTTCGTCGACTCTTACATTGCCGTACGGCCCGGCCAGAGTCACCTTCGACCATGCCTTGATGTAGGCTCGGACGCATCCGTTCTCGCTGCCCTCCTTCTCGGCATTCAGCGTTCCCCACCCCGGGTTGCCGCTGTCGTTATCCTCTGCCAGCCCTGGTGCGGTCCCGCCTCCGACGCAGTCCTTGGCCACGCCCCATTCGGCCTTTTCAGGGCCAGCATAGCGGTACCCGTCCAGTGTCGCCTTGAGGTCGGCCCACAATCCGCCTACGGGCACGACACCGCCGTCCTGCGGCCAGTTCGGATTCGTCATGAAGTAGAACCAGTCGTATGCGAATGCTCCGTATGCCGAGTGTCGGACGGTCCACGGGGCGGGGCGCTCGTGGTCGACCCACACGATCTTCTTTCTCTTGGCCGCGGATGCGTAGGAGTACGCTGTCTTGGGCAGGAAGCTGAGCACCGTGCACGTCACATTCGACCATGCCTCGACGTACTTGCCGGATGGTGATATCATGCACCCCCACCACGCGCCAGCCTGCTCTGTCGGCCCCCCATTGAGGCACTGGTCGCACCATCCACCGTCCACGATCGTGAGTTCCGCGGCCGAGGCCGCCGGAACACTCAGCGCAGCATAGGTCACCGCCATCAGAACACACAAGACGTAATGCTCACCACTTGATCTCATAGCCAACCCTCCGTTCAGGATCAATGCATCCAGCGAGTGGCACAGACGAATTGGGCTTCGCGATCGTCAACAACAGCACCGGTGCCTCGACAGCGCCAACACAGGTCACATCACCCATCGCAGCAGAGCATCCAGCACCTCCAGTGTGTTTGCGTTCTGGCCGTACGTATCCTCCAAGCACGCGGCGCGTGACTGTGCCTCGAAGTCCTCCAGGGCCGCGTCAGCTTGGGCGTCCAGGTCATCCACGTAGCGATCCACTAGTTGGCGCACCTCGGCGGGGCGGCGAAGAGGATAGACCCGCACGGCACCAATGAAGCGCAGGTCAACTTCCCGCAGGACGCCGGCGAGTTCAACGGTCGGCACGTCTTTGCCCTGGTGCTGCGCGAGAAGGTCTCTGATGCGAGCGACACTCTCCGTCTTCAGCCTCTTCAGGGCGATGGCGTCGGCGGGGCGGGGCACGCCGCCATCGCCCAGCACGGCCGCAGCGACCGGCAGGTTCACGCAGGCCCTGGCGACCATCGCTTCGGCGTCTGCGCCGCTCAGTCGGGCGTCGCCGAACTCGCGAAGCGCTCCGGTCAGGGCCTCCCGCATCTCTGCCGCCTGTAGTTTGACCGTGTGAAGATCGTCTCCGGTCACCCCCGATACACCGAGATTGGCGAAGCCGTAGCCAATGTAGGCGGCCATGAGCTGTTGCCCGGCGGGACTGGCGGGCACGTCGCCCTGCAGCATGACCTCCAGGGACTCCTTGGCCGCCAACAGCACCGACGGGGACAGCGGCGACCGCAGCCCAAGGATCGCGGCCCGATGGACAACCGCGGCCATCTCCCGCATGTACTGGCCGGAGCTGATCGTCTCCACCGTTTCCGGGGCGTTGTACCTCAGATCCGGTGGGGTCGCCTTGAGCCCGGCTACCCAGGCGGCCAAGTCCTCCGCCTGCCGCCGCACTGCGATGGCCTGCTCGTCGCCCTGTGCCCCGACCGTGACACACGCGGCGCACGTGACGAACGCAATGCAACGTATCCAGTTACTCATCGTGTCTCCTCCTCTGCACCGATGCGTCGGCGGAGCCGCTCAGCACGGCTGCGGGCGCACTCTGCGTCGCTCCACGGCCCCGCCTGCAGCGCCTCGATGTGCGGCAGCGCTGCCTGCGGCCGCCCAAGCTCAATGTAGATCCGCGCGGCACACCAGTGGGCTTGCTCAACCAGTGTGGACACCGCCCTGTTGTGCGCTTGCGCCGCCGAGGGCGGCAGTTCCACGGTGAGGCTCTCAAACCACTCTACGGCATCCTCGGCACGCCCGCTCTCGCGGTAGGCCTGGGCCAGGTAGTACAGCGACTTGGCCCGGATCTCCTTGCTCTGAACCTGCTGCGCAGCGGCGCGCCGCGCCGGCGCGACCGCCTCGGCCGGTCGCCCGCGCCCAATCTCGATATACGCTTCCTCCAGACATGCCGCAGCAACCGTGTCGGGGGAGGCCCCCGGACTCGCGGCTACCAGCCGCAGTCCGTCAATGCTCTCCTCGATGCGGCCCTGCCTCGCCAGCCCGTGGGCGCGATGCAGAGCCGCACGAGCCCGCAGCTCAGCAGGGAGGCCGGGGCCGTCCACGGCACACAGGAGAGCCTCGGCCGCCTCGTGCAGTCCGCGCCTGCCCAGGCGATCAGCTACGCTGATCACGTCCTGCGGCGGCACCCCCGCCAAGCCCTCCCCCGTGGCCGCAAGTCGGAGGGCTATGTCGGCCAAAGGCTCGGTACAGTGCAACTGCAGGCCGAGTTGCAGCGCCTGCATCGCCGCCCAGCGCCGGTCCTCCACAGGCAGGCCCTCGTCACCCACCGAGCTCCCATACGCCTCCACCGCCGCGAGCGGTCTGAGCGGCTCTACCAGTGCCTCAGCGGCCTTGGCATTGGCCAACGCCTTCTTCGCCAGTATGCACAGAGCCGTCGCATCGGGGTACCGCTGTGTCACCGCTGCGTACAAGCCGATCGCGTCGCAGGTGCGCTCCTGGGTCTCGCGCAGGCACGCCAAGCAGTACAGTGCCCGCGCATTCTGTTCGTGATCATATGGGTAGCGCTCAGCCACCCTGGCATAGAGCTCCTCAGCCGCGTCCAGCTTGCCCGCGGCCGCCGCGAGCTTCCCGCAGTTCACTGCGGCCTCAGCCGCAAACAGAGAGTCCGGATGCTGTTCTATCAGCCCGGTGTAGGCCGTGGAGGCCGCCGCCGAATCGTTCTTGTGGATAGCGGCATGGCCTGCCAGCAGGAGCTTGAGATCATCCGGCAAGGCCGCCGCCGGCCAAGCCCCGAGGTTCAGCGCCGCAAGCTCCGGCTTGCGCATGGCCCGGAAGCTGTCCAAGACGCGTCCGACGACCCCCGCCTTGCCTGACTCGTCCGGCTGCAGCTCCACAGCTCGCCGCCATGCCAGGTATGCATCGCTGCACTCATACTGTGCCAGATGCAGATGGCCGAGCACCTCGTACAGCACCGACGCTCCGGGCGTCTCGCCCTGCGCTTGGGCCACGGCAGTCAGCGTACCGATGGCCTCCGACACCCGTCCTGTGGCAACCAGCATGGAGGCCAGCATAGCGCAGCCTTCTCGCGCTTCGGCCGCAGATGGGTAGGTCGCCGCAAGCCGACCCAGCAGGTCGATGGCGCCTTCCGGACAGCCCGTCTTGCGCAGTTGCTCTGCGCGCTTGAGCAGGCCGCCGGCCGTGCCGACATCGCCATCGCCGGCGAGTGGCTCGTCGTCGCCGGATGTGGCCTCCCTGAGCGCTGAGAACGCCGGATCGTCCTTGGGCGTGGCAAGGACGTACAGCCAGTCGCTGGACACGACGTGGCGCCCCTCAGGCTGGGCGAACAACGCCTGCGCTGGGTCCAGGCTGCTGCAGGTCAGGAGCAGGGCTGCGATATCGGCGGCGCTCAGGTCCGTCTTTACGGCGGCACCGATGGCCTCCGCAATCTGCCCCAGTCTGGCGATGTTGCCGGGCAGCAGCAGACGCCGCAGGAAAGCGCGACCGAACTGCTGCTGTCGCCCAATCCGGTCCAGGTCGCCCTGTCGCCACCTAACGAAATCCAGAGCGGACTCGCCGTCAAGCAGCTGCATACCCGGTGAGAGGTCGATCGACGTGCCACCGGCCACATCCCTGTGGCGCATCCCGGCAGGTACGTCCAGTTCAACGCCCCCGACCGCGTCGACGACTTGCTCGAAGCCCCGGAAGTCTAGCACGACGCAGTGGTCGATGGGTGCCCCAATGCAATCGCTCACCAACAGACGGGTCAGTTGGGGGCCGCCTTCGGTGTATGAAGCGCTCAGCTTGCGTAGCCCCGTCTTCGGGCCCACCAGCAGCACACGCAGGTCGCGGGTCACCGACGTCACAGTGATCGGGCGACCGAGATGCACCACCGCCACCACATCCGAGCCCACCTCAAGCTGCCGCGGCTTCGGTGCGTCCAGGCCGACGATGAGAATGTTGCTGCCTTCCAGACGACCCCACAGCAGCGCCTCGGAGGCCCCCAACAGCAGCGGCAACACCACGACCAGCAGGGCCCACCCCAGACACCGTCGTCTGGCGAGGCCGCGACGCCGGCGCGTGTGGGGCCGTCTGTGCAACGTGCCGCCGCGGGTCAAGCCGGATGCCATGTTGCCCTCCTCTGTCGGCGAGGCGTAGGGTACGGGGCCGCGGAACGCGGCGCACAACTCGGACCCATCCCGTCCACGCCTCTCTCGGCCGCTTCAGATGGAACGCGACACAATACCGGACGTGTACGTCATGAACTGCCAAAGCTGCCGCGAGAGCCCCTCGCTCAGCGTCTCATGTCCCAGTGCACTCCTGCAAGCCTCAGCCGCAAGGGCCGGCCGCTTGAGGGCGACATGCGCGTAGGCGGCGTGAAGCAGTGCGCGCCCCGCGGGGTCGCCGGTGCCACAGGCCAAGTCCGCGGCCTCCGCATACAGCCGCAAGGCCGCATGGGCGTCGCCCCCCTGCAGAACCATGTCGCCCAGCAGCACTCGCGCTCTCGCCCCGCCGGCCCGCGTGCCGGCAGCACCCAAGAGCTGCCGACGCACCTTGTCCTGCCACTGCGCTCCGCCGCTGTCGCAGGATGCCAAGACCCGCCCCTCAACCACGTTGGCGTGCTCCCGAGCGGCTGTGCACACCTCCGGCAAGTCCTGGTAGTCATCAAGCAGCCGGTAGAGACACAGCAGCGCGTCCAGAGGTTTCTCTTGCGCACTGTGCGTGAACGCCGAGTGCAGCAGCGACCGCGCGCACGTGCCTCTGTGCAGCGGATAGGCACGCCGTGCCTCGGCATACAGCGCACAGGCCCTCGCCGGGTCGCCTGACCTGCGGGCCAGGTCCCCGAGGCAGACCATCGCTTCAGGCGCGAACAGGGAGCGGGGACTTTGGTGTACCAGATCGCAAAGGAACTCCTCGCCCTCTGCCGCATCCCCCGAGCGGCTCGCCTCCAAGCCACGCAGAAGAAGCGACAGATCGCGCGGGAGCTTGCCCTGCGGCCACGACTGCAGTGCCAGAGCGGTCAGTTCGGGCTTCCTGACTGCGTCAAACGTACTGAGCACGCGCGCAACGACCTGGGCCTTGCCGATGTCAGTTGGCTCAAGGGCGACCGCCCTGCGCCACGAATCCATCGCCCGGTCCAGCTCGTACTGCGCCAGGTGCAGATGACCGATGGTCTCCCATAGACGGGCGGCGTCTGCGGCCTTGAGCCCGCTACACGACGCGGTCAGCTCCCTCAGCGCACACGGCACGTCGTCCTGAGCTACCAGCAGTGACGCCAGGGTCAGGGCCGCCTCGCAGGCCCCGTGCCCCTCGGGGGCCCGCCGGACGTACTCTTTCAAGCACATCGTCGCCTCCGGGATGAGCCCTCGACGCCTTGCATCCCCGGCGCGACAAACAAGCTCCTCCGCCGATAGCTCCGCGACTTGGAGGCCCGACGCCATCGGGGCCGGACGCACCCCTGCCAGAGCTTTCGCCTTCTCCGCCTCCGTGCTGACGTACAGCCAGTCCCCGGATACGGCGTGCCTTCCGGCTATGGTCGAGAAGACAACAGTCGTCGAGCCGCCGCACGCCATGCGCACAAGCCAGCCGAGTTGAGCCGAGGTGAGGTCGGTCCGGACAGCGCGGGACAGGCCCTCGATCAGCTCGCCGGTCGCCCGCACGTCTCCCTTGCCTGCAAGTCTGCGTAGCACGGCCCGACCGAACGCCTGCTGCCGGCCGATACGGTCGATATCCCCGTGCCGCCAGCGCACGAAGTCCAGAGCCTCTCGCCCATCCAGCACTCGCGCGCCGGGATCAAGGGAGATGGCGGTGGTGCCGGCACTGTCCGTGTGCCGCATCCCCTCGGAGATGCTCATCTCTACCCCGCCGACAGCGTCGATGGTCCGGCGGAACCCGTCGAAGTCCACAACCACATACTGGTCAATGGGAATGCCGGTGAAGTCAGTCACCAACTGGCGGGTGAGGGAGACGCCACCCACGGCGAACCCCGCGTTGATCTTGCGGAGCCCAAGCCGCCCGTCCACAATCAGCGCACGGGTATCACGCGTAATAGAAACCACACGCAACGGTTGGTGCGGCGCGCCGATGTGTAGGACCATGAGCACGTCCGGCCCTACTTCCTTGATGCCCGGCTTGGGGCCATCAAGACCCAGAAACAGCACATTGGTGCCACGCGGGTCGCCCCAGAGCGCTGCGTGCGCGACCCCATTGCACAAGTGCGAGATACACAGCGCCATCGCCGCCGCGCCGACCGATCCCAATACAATGAGACCAAAGCGGCGCCATCTCATGTACCGAAGCCGGGTGCTGCGAACACAGTCGCCGGCTGCGGTGACAGACAATATCATTACCTCCCGTTATGGGCTACCCAAGTATG
Source organism: uncultured Armatimonadia bacterium (assembly GCA_964423635.1). Classification (GTDB taxonomy): domain Bacteria; phylum Armatimonadota; class Zipacnadia; order Zipacnadales; family JABUFB01; genus CAYRFY01. The sequence continues at coordinate 9,308 of CAYRFY010000295.1, forward strand.
GCTCCGCCGCCGTCCCACCACTACCCAACTCATCATCCAGAATACCGGAGGACTGCTTATGCCGGATCATACCACTTGAACCACAAAAGTCAAGTTTG
>CAYRFY010000296.1:0-9364 GCA_964423635.1 uncultured Armatimonadia bacterium
CCCTGCCTCTCCCCTGCCTCTCCCCTGCCTCTCCCCTGCCTCTCCCCTGCCGTCCCTCAGGCATTGCGCAGCCCCATCAATTGCGGTAGAATGCCACCTATAGAAGTGCGTAGCGGGTAGTTTCCCGGAGGCGAAAGGATATGTCCGAGAGTACCGAGCAGTCAACGTGGAGAACCAAGGTGGGGCTTGCGGAGATGCTCCGCGGTGGCGTCATCATGGACGTGACCACCCCGGAGCAGGCGAAGATCGCTGAGGATGCCGGCGCCGTCTCGGTCATGGCGCTGGAGCGCGTGCCGGCCGACATTCGAGCCGAGGGTGGCGTGGCCCGGATGGCCGATCTGAGTGTCATCGAGAACATCATGAAGTGCGTGACGATCCCCGTCATGGCCAAGTGCCGCATCGGGCACTTCGCTGAGGCCCAGGTGCTGGAGGCCATTGGGGTGGACTTCATCGACGAGAGCGAAGTGCTCACCCCGGCGGATGAGAGCTACCACGTATGGAAGCACGACTTCAAGGTGCCCTTCGTGTGCGGCTGCACCAATCTCTCCGAGGCGCTGCGGCGCATCGTGGAGGGTGCGGCGATGATCCGCACCAAGGGCGAGGCCGGGAGCGGCAATATCGTGGAGGCCACCCGGCACATGCGCACGGTGATTCAGGGCATCGAGCGGCTCAAGGGCCTGCGCGATGATGAGCTGATGACCGAGGCCAAGAACATGGGGGCGCCCTTCGAGATGGTGCGTCAGGTGAGCAAGGAGGGCAAGCTGCCGGTGCCGAACTTCTCGGCCGGCGGCATCGCCACTCCCGCCGACGCGGCCCTGATGATGCAACTGGGTGCCGAGACGGTGTTCGTCGGCAGCGGCATCTTCAAGAGCGAGGACCCGGCCGCCCGGGCCAAGGCCATCGTCCATGCCACCACGTACTTCGAGGACCCGGTGGAAGTGGCCAAGGCCTGCCGCGGGTTGGAGGGTGCCGCCATGGCCGGCATCGACATCCGCACCCTCGACGAGACCCAGAAGATGGCCAACCGCGGCTGGTAGGTACTGCCGTCCGGCCGTCGCGATTTGCCGAGCCCCGGCTTGCTGCCGGGGCTCGGCTTCTTCCGGCTCCAGGCTTGCCCGGAGGGCTGCATCGCCCTACAATAGCGGCAGGCTACGTTATCTTGGCCGCTCGTGAGGTCGCCGATGGACGAGGGAGGCACCATCCGTTCAGACGCCGACGAGATTCTCCAGGGCGACTGTCTGGAGCTGCTGGCCGGCATGCCTGACCGATCGTGCCGTTGTTGTGTAACCAGCCCACCGTACTGGGGGCTGCGCGACTACGGCATCCACGGGCAGATCGGCGCCGAGGAGGACCTGAGAGACTATCTGGACCATCTAGTGGCCGTCTTCCGAGAAGTCCGGCGCACGCTGACCGAGGATGGGACGCTCTGGCTCAACATCGGAGACTCGTACACCAGCGGCGGGCGCAAGTGGAGGCAAGAGGACAAGAAGAACCCCGCTCGCGCCATGAGCTACCGGCCAGACACCCCGGAGGGCCTCAAGCCCAAGGACCTCATCGGCGTCCCCTGGCGGCTGGCCTTCCTGCTCCAGGAGGACGGCTGGTATCTGAGATCCGACATCATCTGGCACAAACCCAACTGCCAGCCGGAGTCCGTCAAGGACAGACCCACCCGCTCGCACGAGTACATCTTCCTGCTGTCGAAGTCGGAGCGCTACTACTACGACTCGCCATCCATCCGCGAGAGGGCCAACGGCGACGGTCAACTGCGGAACAGACGCACGGTCTGGAGCATCAACACCGAGGGCTTCGCGGGGGCGCACTTCGCCACTTTCCCCCCGGCCCTGATCGCGCCATGCATCATGGCCGGCTCCGCGACGGGGGACTGCGTCCTCGACCCGTTCTTCGGCTCAGGGACTGTGGGGGAGGTCTGCAGGTCGCTTCACCGGCGGTTCGTGGGCATCGAACTGAACCCTGAGTACCTGGAGATCGCCAGAAGGCGGCTGGGTGGTGACGGTCAGCCCCTCGAGCCGGGCGAACTGGCTGCGATGTCGGTGGGTGGCTCCTCTCATCCGTGTCTGTGATCGCCTATCCCTCCGGCATCTCGCCCCCCGCCGTTCCCCGCCTCCGCCCCTCTTCTGTGTCTCTCTGTAGCTCTCTGTGCTCTCCGTGTCTCTGTGGTGAGGTGTTGGCCGTTCTCCGTCGCTCCTGCCCTCGCATTGACGACTCCCGCCGCGGGCTGTATGCTGGGCCTACTTCCTGAGCATACCCGGGCAGGTGTAATCCGCATGGCCAAAGTCCAGGAGCAAAAGCGCCACATCGGCAAGCCCGATGAGTTCTACTGGTGCGACGAGATCCACCGGGAGCCGGACTACCTCGTCCTGCGTTACGACGTGGTCAAGGCCGGCAGGGTCTTCGATATCCAGATCCCGGCCGGATCGCTGACTATCGCCCATTATCGGGAGAACCGCGGCCACGTGGTGTGGGAGATGTACGACCCGCAGCGGGCGCTGATCGGGCATCTGTTTCATATCTGCATGCCCCCCGAGATCGGGCCGACGCACGTGGAGTACCTGGACCTGCTGGTGGATGTGTGGGTCTCGCCAGATGGCGGGATTCGCGTGCTGGATGAGGATGAGTTCGAGGCGGCGCGGGAGCAGGGGCAGATCGGTAAGGAGCAGGTTGCGCTGGTGCAATGCGAGCTTCAGCACCTGAAGACAAGTCACCGCGAGGTCATCGGCGAGCTGTGGCGGCCGGAAGAGAATCTGCCGCCCCGTCGCTGAGGAATACACAAGGGCGTCCTCCATGTCAGGTACCTCGGTGGCCACGCGCCGCCCCTCGATTCCCAGACTGTTTGCCCTGGCCTTTGTCACCGGGTTTTCGGGGGCCATCATGCCCGGGCCGCTGCTGGTGATGAACATCCAGCAGACCACGATCCAGGGCCTCGTCGCCCCCATCGGCCTCATCACCGGCCACGCACTGCTGGAGCTGGTGACGGTCGCTCTGCTGGTGGCGGGGCTGGGCGCGGTTCTGCGCCGCCCCCGGGTCCGCGGCGTGGTCGGGCTGCTGGGCGGGACGGCGCTTTTGTACATGGGTATCGACATGCTCCGCGGCGCGGCCGGACTTTCGCTGGACCTGGAGCAGTCCACCGCCGAGGTGTATTCCTTCGGGATGCTGATGTTCTTCGGCGCCGCGGTCTGTGCGGCCAATCCGTACTTCCTGGGCTGGTGGGCGGCGGTGGGGATGGGGCAACTGGCGCACATGGCGCCCCGAACGGTCTCGGAGTACCTGGCCTTCTATCTGGGCCACGAATCCTCGGATTACGTCTGGTACCTGCTGGTGGGGCTGCTCATCGTCGGCGGCCGGCAGTGGCTCACCGACGGCATGTATCGCGGGCTGATCTACGTCTGCGGCGCGATCATCGCGCTGTTGGGTGTATGGTTCCTATCCTCGGGACTGAGGTTTGTCCTCGGCAGAACCGGGGAGATAGAAGAGGAACAGGTCGCATCCTGACTGGCCCGGCAGGCCGCGCGGGACCGGCGGCGGGGACATTGCACGCACAAAGGAGACGCCCCGGCCGCTGGCCGGGGCGTCTCCACGCCGTTAGGGAGGGCAGCTTTCGTTCGGGGTCTTGGGAGAGACAGCACCCCGACCGTTGCGCTGCAGTTCTGTTGACGAACCTTGTTATACGTTTGTTCGGTCAGGCGCCCCGGCGGCTCTCACCCCAGCTCGACCACAATGCCCTCTCGCACGGCGCGCTTGAGCGCGAGACAGCAGGCGATGGAGCGAGCGGCATCGCGGCCGCCCACCAATGGCGGCTCGCCGCTACGGGCACAGCTTACGAAGTGCCCGATCTCCAGGGCGAACTCCCTAGTGGCATTGGCGCCGTCGTAGTCGATGGCAAGGCTCTTGGGCTCCTGGGCGTCACGGTACACGTACATGATCTCGCCGGGCCTGTCGAAGCCGCCCCGCCAGCGGACGATGGCCTTGTCACAGGCCAGGAAGAATTCCTCATCCGCCACGCACCACTCCGAGGCCGTGCCCAGCTCCACCGCTCCCACGCAGCCATTGGCGAATTGCAGCAGGCCCAGGGCGATGTCGATTTGCTCCGGGTACTCGCCGGTCAGCAGATTGCCGCCGATGCCGCGGATCGAGGCGATCTCGCCGATGGCGTAGCGGAGGGTGTCGAAGGTGTGCACGGCGTTTTCGAGGATCGGCCCACCCCCGTCGTCTTCCTGCCAAAACCAGTGCTTGGGTACCTGGCCGGGGTGGTAGCGATAGTTGAGGCTCAGAGGCCGGCCGAAGTCGGCGCCCACATGCTTCTTGAGGAAGGCCGCCGCAGGAGTGAAACGCTTCTTCTGGGCAATCATCAAGGTGACGCCGGCGGCTTCACAGGCCTCTGTCAGGGCCAGACAGTCCTCCACCGTGGGCGCCATGGGCTTCTCGCACAATACGTGGATGCGGCGCGAGGCCAGCTCTTTGCCCATGGGCAGATGGGTCTTGGGGTTGGTGCATAGCGACACGCCCTCCGGCCGCGCCTCCTCTAGCATGGCTCCAAAGTCGGTGAAGGCCGCGGTGGAACAGTCGGCGGCGACCTTCGTGGCCAGCTCCGCGTTGAGGTCGCAGACACCGACGAGCTCCACCTCCTCCATGCCTGCCATAACCTGGGCGTGAACGGCGCCGATACCGAGCCCGACGACGGCAAGTTTCATGATCTGCCTCCGGTCTGTCTTCAGTGTGTCGAGACGGCGCAGCGCCCCCGGGCGGTGCGGACCCGCCGGCCGGCGCCCCCCGATCGGGAGGGTCGAAGCGGCCGTCCCATTTCATCTGGGCCTATCGTGTCAGGACGCGTCGGCGCGCTGGTCGCCGATGCTCGCAGGCAGAGTGATGGAGATGCGGTCCGTGGCCCGGTCCCAGGTGACCAGGCCCGCCAGGCGCTGAGCGGCCTTGCGCATCGGGATGAAGCGGAGCCGCCCCACCGGCATGGCATCGACGCGAGTCTCGATACCCAGGCGGCTGAGTACCACCTGCTTGCCGTCCGGGTCGTCCCACACCTCGGCCCCCGTCATTTGTCCGAAGCTCCGGGCCTCGACGAGGATCGCGCCACCGTACATGAAGGGGACGTCCACCGTGTAGGCCGTCTCGTCCACCTCGACCCGGGAGAGCGAGTGCACCGGGGTGCTGAGCACCGCACCATTGACAAACAGCACGTTGGCATAGGCGTACGTCACCTGCGTGGGCAGCGGGATGGTGGCGGTCCACCAGGAGCCGGAGGCATCGGGTGCGCAGGGGGCCCGGCGCCAGCGCCGATCCGTCCAGCCCACATTGCTCACCTCGCCGTACCAGACCTCGGCTTTCTTCACCGCCACGGCGCCCTTGCCGCGCACCCCCACCTTTGCTCCCTCGTCCACCGCGGCGGTGCGCCAGCCTCCCAGGGCCGGCGGGGAAGCGGCGTGCTCCCCCCGGAGCTTGACGGCCAGCCACTTGTAGTACCCATCCCGGGCGACGTCGTCCACCTTGTGGTCGAGGTTGGCGCGCAGGATCAGATCGGGCGTAGGCTGGATCGCCTGCAGGGTGCGCATGAAGCGGTTCAGATAATAGCAGTTGTCATTGGTGCCGGTCACTCCCAGTACGGGCACGCTGATGTCGGCCACATACACTGAGGCGTCGAAGTTGGCCTCCCAGGCATCGAACTCCTCCTCGGGGAGCCTGTCGAAGTACGAGTGCCAGGTGGAGCCGCCCCGGAGATAGCCGCTGCCGTAGAGATTGACGAAGCAGGCCACGCGCTTGTCGAGGGCGGTGGTGATCAACCCCGTGGCTCCGCCCCAGGAGATACCAAGCAGGCCGATGCGGTCTCCGTCCACCTCCGGCCGGCCGCGCAGGAAGCTGATCGAGCGCATCTGGGCCAGCACGGCATTGTAGATGTAATTGTCCGTCAGGTCGGGCTTGACGGTGAAGAGCTGGCGCACCGTCATGTCGGGCCCGGTGGAGCGCGACTTGCCGTCGCGCTGCAGGCCACCGCCGGGCAGGTCGATGGACAGCGCCGCATAGCCCCGGGAAGCGGCCTCCAGGACGCGATCCACCGTGGCGTATCCGCCGCCGCCGTGGACCAGGAGCAGGGCGGGCAGTCTCCCGGCATGGCTCACCGGATGGGCGTAGAAGCCGAAGATCCGCACCGGCTTGCCCCGCCACTGATGGCTGGTGAACCGCACCTCGTAGAGCCGGGTCCGGGCCCAGTTGGAGCGACCGCGCAGGGGGGCCATGGACGTGTGCAGGTCACCGTCAAGGCGCAGGCCCTCATTCACCAGGCGGCGCAGAATGGGCTCGGTCTCCGCGGGCTCCGCCGGGGTGTGGATCAGGTGGGGAGAGTCGAGCTCCAGACCGACCTCGGCAGCGGGAGCCACTGTGGCGTAGGCCGGCACCGCCTGCGGCGGCGGGGGAGAAGCCGCTTGGCAAGAGATGCATGCGGCGAGAGCGACCAGGCCGTAGAGCGCCGGGGCGAGGACCGGGCGGCCGTGGTGTGAACTGTGACGATCTGTCATCCCGAAGCTCCTGGCGGTCCTGAGGCTGTCACGGGGCCGGTAACCGACCGGCCCCCATTCTACCCGGCGGCCAAGAGCCATGCAAGGAGCACGGCCGCCGGCCGGCACCGACACGTTGCTCCTCCGTGGTGGGCCCCGAGGGCCAGGAGTGGGTGACCGGAGCGTGGGCCGCGCGCCGTGTTACTCTCGGCCGCTTGTCTTCTCGCGGAGCCGGGCGCGACCCGCGCCGAGCGCGAGCATTGTGGCGCCTCTGCTCGCCCAGACGGGGCCTCGCCCGCACCCGCTCCGCAAGCCCTCGCGGCACCCGGCCCGGGCCCTGGTCAGCCTTCAATAGGGCCCCGCTCGACGGGTGGCCGGGCGTGTCAGAATCTGAGCAAGTTTCCCCGCTCAATGCTCAACAGACTCCCGCCGTCTGGCAGCCCACAAAGGGCTGGTAGCCTTGACGATTCGCCTCGATTCTGGTATACTCTGTTGGTGCCGGAGGCTAGGCCTTCGGCACCCCAAGATCGAGACGCGAAGGTGTGCGGGGGCAGGCCGCGTAATCGGTCGAGTTCCACCCCCTGCAGGCCTTCTTGGCGTGCTCACGATGGCAGGTTACTGCGGCGACTCGCGGGCTGAACTGGACAACCGTCGCACCCCGCCTGTTCTGCCATCCTCCCGTCGACCCACCACTGTGCTCGCGCGCGTCTTGCGATAGGTCTACGGACCTGTCCTGCGCCGCTTGTGATGCCACCTGTTTGGGGCTGTTTTCGGTGTGGCGCGCACGGCGTTTCGTCTGGTGCCCTGGAAGGAGATCGCCCTATGCCCGACAGACAGGACTACAATGCCGCCCAGATCCGTGTGCTCAAGGGCCTGGAGGCCGTGCGCCGTCGCCCGGCGATGTACATCGGCTCCACCAGCTCGCGGGGTCTGCATCATATCATCAATGAGGTCGTGGACAACTCCATCGACGAGGTCTTCGTCGGTGTCTGCGACACCATCCACGTGCGCCTGCTGGCGGATGGCACCTGTGAGGTGGAGGACAACGGCCGTGGCATCCCCGTGGATATGCACCCGACGGAGAAGCGCCCGGCTCTGGAAGTCATCATGACGGTTCTGCACGCCGGGGGCAAGTTCGACGGCAGCGCCTACAAGGTCTCCGGTGGCCTGCACGGCGTGGGCGTCTCGTGCACCAATGCGCTGTCGGAGTGGCTGGAGGTCGAGGTCGCCCGGGAGGGCGAGCTTTACTATCAGCGCTACGCCCGGGGCATCCCTCAGGGGGATATGGAGAAGCGGGGCAAGAGCGACAAGCCCCGCGGCACCCGCACCCGCTTCCTGCCCGACAGTGAGATCTTCGAGACCATCGAATTTGAGTGGGACTTGGTGGCCAAGCGCCTCAGGGAGCTTTCGTTCCTCAATGGCGGAGTGAAGATCATCCTGTCCGATGAGCGCCCCGGCCATGAACGCGAGGAGACCTTCCACTACGAGGGCGGACTCACCGAATACGTGGAGTACCTCAACGATAGCAAGGAAGCTCTCCACGCACCCATTCATTTCCGCCAGGAGCGCGATGACGTGGACGTGGAGGTCGCCCTGCAGTACAGCGACGGGATCCACGAGAACCTCGTCACCTACGCCAACGCCATCCACACCACCGAGGGCGGCACCCATCTGTCGGGGTTCAAGACGGCCTTGACGCGTGTGGTCAACAACTACGCCTTCTCCAGCGGGCTGCGCAAGGAGAAGGAGCGCAATCTCACCGGGGACGAGGTGCGTGAGGGCCTCACCTGTGTGATCAGCGTCAAGATCAAGAACCCGCAGTTCGAGGGGCAGACCAAGAGCAAACTGGGCAATAGCGAGGTGGAGGGTCTCGTCAACTCCATCACCTACGAGCGGCTGACGGAGTTCATGGAGGAGAGTCCCACGGTCGCCAAGCGGATCGCGGCCAAGGCGCAGACGGCGGCGAGGGCCAACGACGCGGCGCGGAAGGCGGCCGAGGCCACACGGAAGACGGCCCTGTCCTCCGGCGGCATGCCGGGGAAGCTGGCGGACTGTTCCAGCCGCGACCCCGCCGAGTGCGAGCTGTTTCTCGTCGAGGGTGACTCGGCCGGTGGCAACGCCAAGCAGGCTCGAGACAGCAGGCATCAGGCCATCCTGCCGCTGCGTGGTGTCATCCTCAACGTCGAGCGCTATCGCCTCGACCGCATCCTGGACAACCTCGAGATCCGAGCGATGATCACGGCCCTGGGGACAGGGATCAACATCAACACCAACGGGAATGGCGATGGGAACGGGAGCAACGGCGATCAGGAGGCCACCAGCAAGTTCGACCTGACGAAGCTGCGCTACCACCGCATCATCATCATGGCCGACGCCGATGTGGACGGCTCGCACATCCGGACCTTGATCCTGACCTTCTTCTTCCGCTACATGGAGCCCGTCATCCGCGAGGGGCATGTGTACATCGCCCAGCCGCCGCTGTTCCGCATCAAGGCCGGACGCGACACGCACTACGCTTTGGATGATGAAGACCTGGAGCGCGTAATGGCCGGTCTGGGGCGGCGCAATGTGATGGTCAACCGCTTCAAGGGTCTGGCGGAGATGGATGCCGCCGACCTTGCCGAGACCACCATGTCGCCCGAGAACCGGGTGATCCGCCAGGTGACCCTGGATGAGGCCGAGGAGGCGGACCGCATCGTGTCGATCCTGATGGGCGATGCCGTCCAGCCGCGGCGCAACTTCATCGTTGAACACGCCAAGGAGACCGAGAACCTGGACCTGTGGGCCTAAGGGCCCGGGCGAGAGGCCGTTCGCAGCCATCACGCAAAGCGGGATCGGGCTTTCCA
>CAYRFY010000297.1:0-9352 GCA_964423635.1 uncultured Armatimonadia bacterium
TATTAGCACAGTTAGCCATTGAGTTGCATGCGACCCGGCGATACTGCTCGGTACTCCCCGCCCCCGCTTCCCGCCCCGGGGGATGGCAGGTGAGCACCGCGAGTCTCGCGCGCTCCGGTGGCGCTATCTGCCGCCGATCGCCATGGAGGAGCATGCCTGCGGCAGCGCGAATAGCCGTCACGTCCTGTGACACGAGCTCAAGGGGAGAGACCCATGCTGAAAGCAGCGATTACCGGCCCCAGACAGGCGACATTGGTGGAAAGCGAGGACCCGCGCGCCAAAGAGGACTGGGCGCTGGTGAAGATCACCGTCGCCCCGATGTGCACCGAGTACAAAGCCTGGATGACGGGCCACGGTGGTGACAACCTCGGCCATGAGGCCGTTGGGGAAGTCGTTGAGATCGCCCAGCCCGGCCGGGTGAACGTCGGCGACCGCGTGGTGGTCCAGCCCCAGTACGCCTGCGGCAAGTGCCACCTGTGCCTCTGCGGCGAGTACATCCACTGCGAGCGCCAGATAGACACCAAGGCCTTCCTGGGCACTCGGAACGGCACCGCCACCATGGCCCAGTACGTCCTGAAGCCCTCCTGGCTCCTGTCGCCCATCCCCGACGACATCAGCGATGAGCACGCCTCCCTCGCGCTTTGTGGCCTGGGGCCCACGTTCAACGCCTGTCGGCTCACGAAGCTGGAGGCCGCCGACACCGTGCTCATCACCGGCCTCGGCCCCGTCGGGCTCGGCGGCGTTGCCAATGCGCGCTTCCGCAATGCTCGGGTGATCGCCGTGGACATGATCCCCTGGCGCCGGGAGCGGGCCATGGAGATGGGGGCGTTCGCCGCCTTCTCCCCGGACGAGGAGGACCTCGTCCCCCGCATCCGCGCTCTCACCACTCGTGAGGGCGTGGACGTGGCCATCGACACCTCCGGCGCCGGCGCCGCCCACAAGCTCTGCCTCGACTGCCTGCGCCGCAAGGGGCGCTTCGGTCTTGTCCAGGGCTTCGACGAGTCTCCCGTCGGTCTGGGCCACTTCGTCTGGAGCGGCCATCAGCTCTTCGGCGCCTGGCACTACAATCTCGGCGACTACCCCGGGATCATGGAGGTCGTCCGCCGCTCGGAGTTGCCGGAACTGCTCATCAGCCATCGCTTCCCCATGACCCGCATTCAGGAGGCCTTCGCGCTGCAGGAGACAGGCCGCTGCGCCAAGGTGCTGCTGGACCCGTGGCGGTGATCGACAAAGGGCGGCAGGGGACGGACAACGGGGAAAGACCAAAGACCGCAAGGCGCCGCCCAAGAGGCCAACATATGCTCACTTATCTGCTCGTTATCGCTTGCACGTCCGGAGGCTTTGCCATGCAGGATTCCGAGATCCCATCGGCTGTGACCCGCGATGCCGTGATGGCTTCACAAGAGGAGATATCCCAGATGCACGACTGGGCGCGGTCCGTCTTCTGTGGCGAGAAGACCGTCTCACCCGCCATCGAGCTGGAGGTCAGACGCCAGGACTACAACGTCCTGCGTTTCGGCCGCTCCTGCATGGAGACGCCGATCCGCATCGGCTCGCAGAGCTTCACCCACGGTCTGGGCACCCACGCCAATAGCGAGATCGCCGTCGCCGTGCCCGCCGCTGCCCGCCAGTTCCGGGCCATGGTGGGGATCGATAACAATGACGATACCGCCGGGACGCGGGGCACCGTGCAGTTCAGCGTCGAGATCGGCGGCGCGGAGGTCTTCCGCACCGAGACTTTGCAGGGCGGCGGGGAGCCGGTGCCCGTGGCTGTGGACATCCCTGAAAACACGGCACAGATAGTCCTGAAGGTGGACACGACCCCCGACGGCCCGGCCTACGACCAGGCCGACTGGGCCGACGCCCACTTCGCCACCGCCGACGGTACGGCCCTGTACCTGGACGAGGGCCAGCGCGACCGGCTCCTTGCCCCCGGGCAGCCGCCTTTCTCCTTCACCTACGACGACAAGCCCTCAGCCGAGCTGCTGCCGGCCTGGGAGCACAGCGTGCGCTCCCGGGAGTTGGAGGGCAAGACGGAGATACAGGCCATCTGGCAGGACCCGGTGACGGGTCTGAAAGTGATCGCGATCACCACCGTTTTCGAGCTGTATCCCGCCGTGGACTGGGTGCTGCATTTCGAGAACGCGGGGAACGCCGACACACCCATCATCCAGAACATCCGGGCGCTGGACACTTCAGTCCGGACCGGCAATTCCAAGCAGGCGGCTTTGGTGCATCAGCTCAGAGGCGACGTGTGCGGGGAGCAGACCTTCACACCCCTGGAGGAGAGCCTGGAGGTGGGCCGGAGCATCCACACCACCCCCGTCGGCGGCCGCCCGTCCAACGGGGCGTGGCCGTTTTACAACCTCCAGTACGGAGACGAGGGCCTCCTCGTCGCCATCGGCTGGTCCGGGCAATGGCAGAGCGATCTGGACCGCAGTGCCGCGGGCCCCACGCGCCTGCAGGCCGGCATGGAGCTGACGCATTTGAAGCTGCATCCGGGAGAGCGCATCCGATCGCCACGGATGCTCCTGCTGTCATGGCGCGGCGACCGCCTCGCCGGCCACAATCAGCTCCGGCGGCTACTGCTTCATCACTATGTCCCCCAGATCGACGGCCGACCGGCGCGGCTGCCCATCGCCTCCCAATGCTTCGACCGCTATAGCTGGACGGTGCCGCAGTGGGCCACGGAGGCGGGCCAGATCGAGGCCGTCCGGCGCGCCGCCGAGTTCGGCTGCGACACCCACTGGCTGGATGCCGCCTGGTTCCCGGGGGGCTTCCCCCACGGCGTGGGCAACTGGAGCCCGAAGCCCCAGGAGTTCCCCAATGGTCTGGCCCCTGTGGGCAAGGCCTGCAAGGACCGCGGGCTTAAGTTCGTCCTGTGGTACGAGCCCGAGCGCGTAGCGCCCGGAACCCAGATCGCCCGCGAGCATCCCGAGTTTGTCTTCGGCGGCGAGCAGGGCGGCCTGTTTCGGCTCAACGATCCGGCCGCACGCCGCTGGCTCACCGAGCTATTGTCGGAGCAGATCGAGCAGTTCGGGATCGGCATCTACCGCAATGACTTCAACATCGACCCGCTGGGGTTCTGGCGCGCCAATGACGAGCCCGACCGGCAGGGGATAACGGAGATCCGCTACGTCGAGGGCCACTATGAGATGTGGGACGAGCTGCGCGCCCGGCACCCGGGCCTGCTCATCGATAACTGCGCCAGCGGCGGCCGCCGCATCGACATCGAAACCTGCTCGCGCTCGGTGCCTCTGTGGCGCAGCGACACGAGCTGCTCCCCCGGCCACCCGGACTGGAACCAGTCTCAGACCTACGGCCTGAGCCTCTACATCCCTCTACACACCGCCTGCGGCTGGACCCCGGAGCCGTATGACTTCCGCAGCTCCGCCACCGGTGGCGCCATCTGCCAGTGGGACTACATGAACCCGTCCTTCCCCATTGACCTGGCCCAGGCCACCATCGCCGAGGTCAAAGACAACCAGGCCTACTGGTACGGCGACTTCTACCCGCTGATGAACTGCTCCACCACGCCGGACCACTGGATCGCCTACCAGTTCCACCGCCCGGACCTGGACGCCGGCATCGTCCTGGTCTTCCGCCGCGGCCAATCGGCCTATCCGGCCATCGCCGTTAACCTCCGGGCGCTGAGAGCTGAGGGGCGTTACGAGGTGCAGTTCATCGACGACGAGCGCAACACCGTCACCCGGGAGCTCTCGGGCCAGGAGTTGATGTCCGACTACGAACTGCGTTTGGCCAAGAAGGGGAGCAGCCTGCTGCTGAGGTACCGGGAGAAGAAGTAGGCGTCGCGCGTGTGCGTTTTCGGCGTCCGTGAGGGGGCTGCACGGTGGGAGGCCTATCCTGGGCGATGGGCCTCCCGCCGTTGGAGGCGCCAGAATTGTCGCTATTGTCCCCGCGTGACTTCCGCTATTGGGGCGTGCTGCGGCGGGCGCAGGCCTTGATATCACCGGGCTTTTCCAGGTTCACAGGGCTCAACGGAGCTCCGGACCGGCCCGATTGACTTCCGCTATTGCCCGTTGAGCATTGTCGCTTTGGCCTGAGCGACAAGCTCGGCGTGCTCCGGTGCCACCATCCACCGTCGAACACGCTCTTGCCCACTCGCAGGGAGCACGAACCCCTCTGCCTGCCATTGTCTCAGCCACTGACGGGCCGTGCGCGCCGATACTCCAAACCATAGGGAGACATCGCCGGGACTGAAGCACAGCGTCTGGCCCGCATCAGGCTCTGCGATTACCAGTCGGCTCAGCACCTGCTGCTCCCGTCGTCCCAACTCCTCCCACGGAGCGTGGGCCGGCGGCACCGCCGAACGTAGTCGCTCGGCTCGTTGCGCAACACGCGCCGCGGCCGTAGCCATGGTCTCCACGAAGTATGACAGCCACGGGGTGAGGTCGGGATCGTTGCGGCCAAGGTAGTAATCGGCGTCCAGCCCCATCTGCAGACTCTCGTAGTAGCGTTGTAGGTCGCCGAAGTACTCCTCTTCCATGGAGAGAAACCCGCGCATCCGGTAGCCGCTGAGCCATAGCTCGGCTGTGGCCAACGCCCGCGCCGTGCGACCGTTGCCGTCGGCGAAGGGGTGGATCGTGACCAGTTGGTACGCCAGGATGCCGGCGCGGATCGGCCCCGGCAACTGCGCGGCCGGGGCCGACCCACGCCATGCGGCCAGAGCGGTCATCAACTCCGGTACGTCGGCGGGTGCTGGAGGGCCGTAGTCGATGGCTCCCGTCGCCGCGTCCACTACCGGGCACTCTTCAGTCCGGTAGTCACTCATCTCGCCACGCCGCCCGCGGCCTCGGACGATGATGATCCGGTGCAGGCGCCGAACGAACTCCTCGCTGATCCCGGAGCCCTCGGCCGTCTGTCTCTCCAGCCACTCCAGCGCCATCCAGTAGTTGCGCACCTCCTGAAGTTGCTGCCGCCCCGTCCGGTCTGCCAGCGCGATGCCGTGAGCTACAGTCTCCAGACGCACCGTGTTGCCCTCGATGGCCGTGGAGAAACGCGTCGAGCGTCGTTGAGCATCGTGCTTGAGCACGAAGGCAGCGGCGGGTGGCAGCGGCAGCACGTCCACCAGCCGACACGCACCCTCGATCTGCATGAGATGCCCGACCATCTCGTGAGTGTACGAGAACCGCGGCTCGTATTTCATCTCGGCAGCGGGCATGGCGGTCGCCCTCACTCCCTCGTCAGTTTCCACACATCCGGGAACATGTTATTCCCGGCCACCATCCACAGCGCCCCGTCGTGGACGAACACGCTGGCGGCGTGCCGCACCGCCCACGGCGTGTCGGCAACCTCGTACCAGTTCACCCCGTCGGCGCTGTACCACACATCGTTGCGGTTCCCCTGGTTCCAGCCCTCCAGCACCCACATGCGATCATCGAACGCGGCCACATCGTGATATTGCCGGGGATGCCACGGTGCGGCCTGCGAAACGCAGTCCCAATGGACCCCGTCCGCCGAGCTCCACACATCGTTATAGAACAAGCGCTCCGGGCGCGTGGGGGTGTCATACGTCCCGCCTCCCAGCAACCACATGCGGTCGTGCAGGACAACGCTGCCCCCGATCATCCCCCGCTGCGGCCAGCCGGCGTGCTCGGTCACCCGCGTCCAGTTCGCACCGTCCTCCGAGCACCACACGTCGTCGTAATACACCTGCTGAGCGGGAGCGAACTGAGGCAACGTCTGTCCGCCCATGACCCAGATCTTCCCGGCGAAGGCCACCGTATGATGCAAGACCCTCTCGGCCCACGGCACGCGCTCGCAGACCAGGTCCCAGTTGACGCCATCGGCGCTGCTCCAGACATCGTTCTGATAGTGCCGGCCGATGCAGTCGCCACCCACGATCCACATGCGCCCGTCGTGCACCACGTAACCGGCGGTATGCCGGCCCTCCCAGGGGGCCTGGGCCACCTCCTCCCTCCACTCCAGGCCATCGTGCGAGGACCACACCTCGCTATTGCAGACGGTGGGGAAGTTCACCTTGTCCCCGGGGTTCCAGCCGCCCAGCAGCCACATGCGGCCGTTGAAGCTGAGCGCACCGGCCCCGTCCCGACCGGCGAACGCTGCCTTCTCGGTCACGCACGTCCACCGGTACCGCGCTTCCTGCGATCCGGTCACGTACACCGTCGCTTCGGCTCTCATCTTCGCGTCCTCCCTGGCGGCGACTGCAATGGTGCATTCTCCGTTCGGCGCCGGCGGGACCTTCAGCACGTAGCTGTGGAGCAGGTCCGGCGCCGCTGGTAGGGCGTGGGCGAAGGTCTCCTGCCACGTCCGTCGGCCATCCACCGACACGACCAGGTCCACCTCGGCGACCTCCGGCGCAGCAAACCAGGAGACCCGGTGCAGGCTGCCTTCGGCCCACACCTCTCCCCCACCGGGCCAGACCAGAGACACGCCGGGCGCAGACTGCTGTGCGGCCAAGCCCGAACAGGCCACGAGTACGGCCGCAAAGGTCGCTGGGAGCGGGTACGCGCGCTTCATCCATTGCCTCCGATAGTGGCATAGCCGTCGGTCGTGGAGATTACTTCGGCACTGCCCCATGAGCCCCCTTCGTGCAACAATTGCCGTGGCGGCAGGACTGTACGGCATTGTGGGGGAATCTTGGGATTGCGCAAGAGGCCAAGAACCCACTCGACCGGGACACTTCCGGCGAAGAGGAGGCCCACAGTCCATGCAGGTCAGCCTTTTCACCCCGGAGCAGTTCGACAAGCTCGCGCAGCAGGTCGTGGAGGTGCTGGGTACGGTGGGGCTGTTCGTCGGTGATGAGACCGTGCACATCATGGCGCGTGAGGCCGGCTGTCGTGAGTCGGCGCAGGGCCGCATCCTCTTCTCGCCCGCGCAGGTTCAGGACAATACCGCCCGGCTCCGTGAGACCCACGGCCCCTCCGGCACGGAGCCGGCCGCTCTGCACCCCAGAGGGCCGTTTCAGACGGCTTTCGGCAATCTCGTGCCCAGGGTCCACGACTACTCCTCACACCGTACGGTGGCCGGCGACACCGGCGCCTTCCGGCGCCTGGTGCGCTTCGCCCACTCCGAGCCGCGGGTGAGCACTCTCTCCATTCCACTGGCGCGCAACGATGTGACGCCGGAGCTGGAGCAACTCGATGCCGTCGCCCAGATAGCAGAGCTCACGGATAAGCCCATCGGGCCGGTGGAGGCGATGGACCCGGAGGCCGTGCCCTTCCTGGCCCGCATGGGCGAGGTGCTTGGGCACCAGCCGGGGCTCTTCGTGGGCCAATGCAATTGCATCAACCCGCCCCTGCGTCTGGAGGCCCGCACGGCCGAGATCATGCTCCGGCGTGCGGCCTACCATGCCCCCGCGATGATGACCACCATGACCCGTATCGCCGGAGCGGGGCCGGTGGACGTCTGGGGCTGTGTGGTGCTCGGGGCCGCGGAGATCGTGGCCGGGCAGATCATTGCCGGGATCATCGACAAGGAGGCAAGGCTCCTGGGCTACGCGGCGAGCACACAGCTCGACATGCGCACCGGCGGGATCAGTGCGTCCACCCCCCAGACCACCCAGGTCGATGCCGGGATCTGTCAGCTCATCGCACGCCACTTCGGCGGTGGCACCGCCGTGGGCGGCCGCGGGTACGTCGGTGCCAAGCGTCCGGGCCTGCAGGCGGTCTTCGAGCGGTTCCTCAAGGCGGCGGGTTACGCAGCCTTCGTGGACCGCGGCCTGCTCAGCTATCCCGGCACCGGCAACCTCGACAACGGCGGCGCCATGAGCCCGGAGCAATGCCTCCTAGATCTGGAGATCATGGAGGGCCTGGACCAGCTCTGGAGCAGCCCGGTCGACAGGTCAGACGACGATACGCCGGAACGCATCCGCGAGGGCGTTCTGGACGAGGGCGGCGACTTCCTGGGCATGTGTCACACCCTCCAGCAGTTCCGTGAGGAAGCCTGGGAGCCCAGGTACTTCACTCGCGGCGCGGACACGGCCGACGAGGGCGCGATCCTGGACGCCTGCCACGAGCAGTACCTGGAAACCCTGAAGGCGTACGAACCCGCGACACACCCCGAGGACGCCGTCCGGGAGCTTCGGGCGGTACACGAAGAGGCGGCGAGGTGGTTCGTGGATAACGCGTAGGGACCGACGGCGACAAGCAGCGCAACAACGCGTCGTTTCCACGGCACGAATGCGGAACCCTAACGATCCGCGACACGTCTCAACATGGGCCTGCGACCTGTGAACCCATGGACCGACATCATCGTCAATTGCTCAAGGAACCGCCTCCCACAGCCCATCGAACACAAGCGGAAGGTCGGGGAGGTGCCTGCAGTGGACGTGTGTGTTCCCACGCGTGTCGCTCTCGCCGCATCGGTGGCCGCGGCCCTCGGGTGCGCCGCCCTCGCCCAGCCCCCCGGCGTGCCCATCGATCCTGCCGCTCCGTTCCGCCTCAATGAGGTCGCCCCGCTCCCCGAGACGGAGGGCGGCCCCGTTTGGGTCGAGCTGTACAACTGGGACGAGGCGGAGGCCTCACTGGCCGGTTGGTGCCTGGCGGACGCCGCCGAGGTCTACCCATTCCGTGCCGACGTGCGGTCCGTACCCCCGGGGGGTGTGTTCCTGGTTGTGTTCGGTCCTGAGGGCAGCGAGGTGACCGGGCCGGCGGCCGACGCGAGGTTCGTCCTACGCGCCACGGACCGGCCCACCTTCATGCGAGGCATGGACAACCAGCTTGGCCTTTACACCACTACTCAGCCATCGGCGGCGAGCATCGTGGACTTCGTCGCATGGGGCAAGAGCAGGGAGACGGAACAGGCGGGGTGGGCGGACGAGGCCGGGCTCAGGAGGAAGCCAGCCGTCGTCACCGATCCTCAGTCCTGGGATGCTGTTCTGCGGCCGGGCGGGACCGTCAGCCGCCCGAACCAGCCGTGGTCCGATGACGCGGGGCAGGTCCATCGGGGCGAGTACTGGTGGGCGCACGGGCCGGGCGGCGCTACGCCTGGTCTGGCCAACCCGCTGCCTGCCCCAGTTCCCATGGGGCCGCGCTCTGGTGGGCGCGACGCATCCGCCGAGCACACGACCTTCGTCGCGTTCTGGCCCGGCAAGCCCCCATGACTGCGGCCGGATGCCTATACCACCCATTTCCAGGCGGCAAAGGACATCGAATTCAGGGATCTTCTAGTGGACGTGCGCAGCCAAGTCGCCTACGAGCACGCGCCACCGCTGCCCGCGGGCGAATACACTTGGCGCGCCAGATGCGAGGGGCCGGGGTTTGCGACCCCGTGGACGGCGCCGATCCACTTCAAGGTGTGGGTCGTGCCCGACGGACTCGGCGGGCCGCCCGCAGCGACCGGAGCAGAAGGCGAGGCACCACTGATGCCC
>CAYRFY010000298.1:0-9349 GCA_964423635.1 uncultured Armatimonadia bacterium
AGGGGGGAGAAAGGCAGTACTTCGACCGTTCCGGACGTGGGAATGGCGAAATGTGGCCCCAGTGCGTTCATGCATAATGTGAGTGGAAAGCCCGACCTACGCGCGAGGCCCGCGACAGCGCCCGTCGTTCTTGTCGTGCTCTGCCTTACGGCCCTGCTGCCTGTCGCCCATGCCGCGCGGTTCACCGACCCCTTCCTTACCTCCCCCGCCGAGCCGGGGCGGGAACCCTTCGCCTGGGATCGTTTCCGGGGCTACAACGCCCCCAGGTCGGTCTGGAGCGCGGAGGATGGCTCCATTGCCTACCGCACCGAAAGCCAGACCGGCGCCTACTCCGGCCTGGCCTTCTCCTCCGCCGGCATCGACATCACGGATGAGAGCCGCTGGGCGCTGGAGGTGGGCTTCCGCCATATCTTTGGTATTGCGCCTCCGGCCTACCTGTTTGTGTGCTACACCCGCTGGAGCGCCTCCGAGCCCGGGCAGATGCGCATCCTCGGGCTGTCGTACGATGCCGAAGAGCACAAGCTCTTGCTCTACAACGCCACCGGCAACGAGGCGCCAATTGAAGTGGACCTGTCGGGTGACTTCCATCCCGTGCGGCTGGCCGTGGGCGACGGGCAAGTCAGCGTATTCGTGGATGGGCAATTGGCCGGCGGGCCCTATGCTCTCAAGTCCCGGGCCTACGGTGCGGCCAAGGAGTTCCTGATCGGGCCGCTGACCAACACCGAGGAGCACTCGCTGCATGCACAGTGGAGTTATCTCGCGTTCACCGACGACGGCGCCTTCGCGCCCGGCCAGGGCGACTGGGAGCCGGCCGCGGATACGGAGCCTGTAGCGAAAGGACTGAGCATCGTGAAGGTGCCCGATGTGTTCGACAACCCACCCTATCCGGGGATCGAGATCGTCGGCAAGGAGAAGGGCAACGCACGGTGGGAGGAGGCGGTGCCCGAAACCATGCGCCGGTATCGGCAGACGATGCGAGACACCCCCAATCCCATCGAGGTCCCCTTCTACAGTTACCCGGACGACCCGGGCCCGAGCAAGCAAAATGTCTACCAAAACGCCTATGTGCTGCAGTACGACGCTACGCGGCTGGTGGGCAATGCCATGCTGACTCGTGGGGTGGGCGACACCGCCACCGGATTCGTGGACTACAAGATGTGGTACCGCGTCTCCACCGACGGCGGCGAGACCTTCACCGACCTGCAGCCCATCGTCCAGCAGGGCGAGGGCACCTCTCCCATGCACCCCATTGAGTATGTGTGGGTGGGCAAGAACAGCTTCTGCTATGCCACGATACCGGGCATCATGCTCAAGCTCAGCAATGGGCAGATCTTTTTCCCCTGCTACTATGCGCCGCTGGACGAGGCGGGCAACTACTACAACCCCCTCAACGCCTACACCTTCTCCCGGGTCTGCGGAATCATCGGGACATGGAACGAGGCGGGAGATGACCTCCTGTGGGATGTGAGCGACCCGGTGATCCTCACCCCGGAGCAGGCCTCACGCGGGGCCGGGGAGTGCGCGGTGATCGAGCTGGCCGGGAAACCGGGGCATCTTGCCATGGTGATCCGCGGCTCCAATGCGCCGAACCCGACGGGGAAGATCCCGGCGTACAAGTGGAAGACGCTCTCCATCGATTACGGCAAGACGTGGTCGCCCTGCGAGCCCTTCACCTACGACGACGGTGAGCCCATCATCTCCCCCGCCGCGTGCAGCAGCTTCATCCGCAGCTCCAGGACGGGGAAGTGCTACTGGATCGGCAACATCAGCCGCACGCCGCCCCAGGGCAATTCGCCGCGCTATCCGCTGGTGATCGGGGAGGTGGACGAGGACGGTGTCAGCCTGCGGCGCCACACGCTGACGATCGTCGACGACCGGCAGCCCGACGACCCGCCGGACCTGCAGCTCTCGAACTACAACCTGGTGGAGGATGAGAAGACCGGGGAGTTCGTCCTGCAGCTCAACCGCTACATGTCGGCAAAGGAGGCGCCGGGAGCGGGGCCGCATACGTATGTGATACGGGTGCAGTGAGGGGCGCGGCGGCACTGCGGACCGCAGGCCCAGCGTCGACCATGGTGCCGCATCACGCGGCAGCGCCGCGAACCGCGAGATGACAGACAATGGCAGCAGACCATCGCGACGGCCCGGCAGTGACCTTCGAACTCGCCACCAGTGAGGACCTGGAAGCGCTCCGACTTGCGGCAACGCGTGCGTTCGAGGCTGACATCAACTACGGGGCCCCGGCGGTGGGCGGCCCCCCGGGGTACAACACTGTCGCGTGGCATCAGTCCTTTATGCGGCAGGCGACGGAGTACTACAAGATCGTGGCGGACCACCGGGTGGTCGGCGGCTTCACGGTGTTCGCCATGGGATGCGACCTGTGCGTGCTGGGCACCATCTACATCGTGCCCGAGTTCCAGAACCAGGGCATCGGTCGGCGCGCCATCGAATTCCGTGGGGCCAGTACCCGGACGCGCGCTGCTGGACGCTGGAGACGCCGGGGTGGAACAAGCGCAACCACCACTTCTACGAGAGCCTCGGCTTACGGCGCGTGGAGGTGCGGGCCCCCGGCAGCGAGGACGAGAGCTTCGTGTACGAGAAGCACATGCGGGCCTGACATCACAACCGTGGTCGTGTGAGATGGCCGTGCAGCCGGGGGCACAAGGCGGGGCAGGACACGGGGGGGTAGACGGACGACGGCCGCGCGCCGTATCCTACAGGCACCGCGCACGCACTGCGGCCAGGCGATCCCGGCGCACGGGGTGGGCCGTCGTCGACGGAGTGCGTGGCGGCCCAAGCCCAGGATGCGCGATGTGCCGCAAGCGCAAGACCGGCCAATAGCGGAGGGTGGTCGATTGTGGCCTGCCGAGAGATACGTGATCCGGTGCATGGGTTCATCTCCGTTGACGACACAGAGTGCAGGATCATCGACTCGCGGCCATTTCAGCGTCTGCGGGGCATCCACCAACTCGCGCTCGCCCGGCAGCTCTACCCGGGCGCGACGCATTCGCGCTTCGAGCATTCCCTCGGTGTGTACCACATCGCCTGCGGCATGTGCGATCATCTTGGCATCGCGGGCGATGATCGACGCCGGGTGGCTCAGGCTGCTCTGCTTCATGACATCGGGCACGGGCCGTTCAGCCATGTGAGCGAGCAACCTCTCGGTCGGTACGCCGATGCGGCCATGCTCGAACGCGTCGGCGGGAATGCGGCGAAGATCCACGAGTTGGTGACCTGCGACATCGTCACCAAGCACCCGGAGATCAGGGCCATCCAGGGGCTGCTCGCCGACGACGTCTCGCAACTCATCGCGGGGGGGTACGGCGATGCGCTGCTGAAGGCCATCGTGTCAGGCCCCCTCGACGCCGACAAGCAGGACTACCTGCTGCGTGACAGCCTCATGTGCGGCGTCCGCTACGGGCTCTTCGACATCGACCAATTCCGGCTCTGCCTGACGGCGAGGGACTACGGGGATGGCAGACTCCTCGCTGTCAGGAATGACGGAGTGCACGCAGTGGAGCAGTTCGCCATGGCCAAGTACTACATCACGACGCAGGTGTACCGGCACCGCGTGAGGCTTGTGACAGACCAGATGCTCGCACGCGCCATCCTGCTCGGCATCGAGGTTGATGAGATCGAGCAACTCAGGCAGCTCTACGCCTATGACGGATCAGAGCAGTTCATACTCAACTACACTCAGTGGGATGACTGGCGCGTCATGAGGGACTTCACCTCGGACACCTACTGCGGCACCTACTGCCATGCCTTGCTAGACGCCCTCAGATGTCGTAGACTACACAAACAAGTGTTCGAGATGCCGATCCGCAGTTTCGACGGCCCGGTGAGCTACGCCCTTACCTCGATGTCTGACGGACTGCGCACCAGTATCGAGGAGGGCACGGCGGCACTCCTGTCGTCAGAGACGGGCAAGCCGGTGGACGACAGGCAAGTCATCTGCCACGCCTATACCGTCAAGTCGGTTCGCACCCAGTCGCGTGATGACACCGGCGGGGTGCTCGTCGACAAGCCAGACGGCCCCATCGCCTTCGAGCAGGAGTCCACCCTCTTTCGCTCAATCGACGAGTCAGAGCAGGAAGCCTGGCTCGACATATTCGCTCCGGTTACATGGACGACGGAGTCCGCCAAACGGAGACTCAAGGCCGCTGTGGCGCAGCCGATAGCCGACCTGGTCGTGGAGGCCGTGCACAGAGGCAATGGGAGGGAGAATGCCCATGCAGCCCCGTGACATCATCCTGCTGGCGCTACAGGCCTGGAATGGTCGCATTGATGGCAAGACCAAACTGCAGAAGATCGTCTACTTCATCGGGGTGCTCACCGGACAGGACGAGAAGCTCGCCTACGACGCACATTACTACGGCCCCTACTCCGCGATAGTCGATCAGGCCCTGTATGACCTCACGGCTGCGGGACTGGTGGACCGCCGCGTCCACCGTACCGGCTTGGTCGGCGACACGGGGTTTGAGAGGGTCCGCTATGAGTACATCCTGACCGAGGGTGGAGGCGAGGTGGCAGCGGCGATACAGGCTCGCCTCGGCGAGGGCGCTGCGGAGGTGGTCCAGGCCGCCCAGAGCATCCGCGACATGGGCGACCTGCACTACGTGGAGTATGCCGCTGCGGCCAAGGTGAGGTACATCGTTGACCGATCCGGGAGGCCTGTAACGCGAGACGATCTGCAGCAGATCGCGGAAGGGTTGGGCTGGCACCTCTCGCAGGAGGCCATAGACGACGCGACTGGCTACCTCATCCAGCTCGGGCTCGTCAAGGCCGCGGCGCAGTAGCGCCGGGCCGACATCGCGTGTAGACGCCACTGAACCCATCGGCTCGCGGCAGAGCACGCCTCCCGCGGCCGCTATCATCCCGACTCCTTCTAGGAGGTCAGGGGGCCTCTAGCTCTGCACCGCGGGAGGGGTGTGCGGAGCTTCGGGTCGCCGCCAGCCACTCTGCTCCTGGGCGCCGCGGTCGCGGCGCCCGCCACGCCTATCCCCCCGCCGACTCCATCGCCACCTGAACCATCACCAGCACGTTTTCGAGCCGCACGCTATTGTCCAACTCCGTCGTCGAGCCCATGAAGAAGCCCGGGCGCGCGTCTCTCACCGCCTGCTCGCAAACCTCGCGCACCTCCTCGGGAGTGCCGTTGGAGAGCAGTTGGCTCATGTCGATGCCCCCCGCGAGGAAGATGCGGTCGCCGTACTTGTCCTTCACCTCACGCAGGTTCATCCCCGCCACCGTCTCGATGGGGTTCAGCCCGTCGATGCCGGCCTCGATCAGGTCGTCCATGACCTCCATCAGGTAGCCGTCCGAGTGGAACAGGCACTTGAGCCCGTGCTCGTGCCAGGCGTCGTTCAGGCGCTTGAGCCGGGGGAAGAACTCGCGGCGCAGGAAGGCCGGCGAGTGCAGCAGCCGGTCCTTGCAGGCGATATCGCCGTAGGTCAGCACCACCGGCGACAGCTCGGGGTCGGCGACAGCGTGGCACACGGCGATGTTGTGCTCGGTGAAGGCCTCCAGGTACTCGGAGATCAGGCCCGGGTCGTCGAACTCCATGTAGCAGTACAGCTCCATGCCCACATTGTGCCGGATGTCGTCCAGGCCCAGGCCGTGCTGGGCCAGGAGGTTCACCGTGTCGTCGATCAGAGCCTGGGTGGCAAGGAAGCCCTTGTGGTAGTTGTCGCGGTAGGTGGCGGGGTCGGCCAGCACTTGCCGGGTGGCCTCGCGCTGCTTGAGGATGGCGTCCTTGACGTACGCCGCCGCCCCGGCCTCGTCCGAGAACGGTCGGCTCACGATCCAGTGGGTCTTCTCGCGGGGGCTGACGTGGATGACAAAGCCCTCGGGAGTGGTGACATCTGCCTCCACCACCGGCCCGAAACCCACGGAGCGGGTCATGTCCAGCATCGCCCCCACGGCCCTGCAGGCGATCTCGTGGAGCTTTTGCACGGTCTCGGGATCACCGGACAGCGGCGGCAGCTTCTGGCTGCTGAAGTGCTCGAACACGGCGTCGCAGCAGAGGAGGTCATAGAGCGGGACGCGATCGGTCTCCTGCAGGTCCATCGCCGCGAGGACGCGCTCGCGTTTGGTCATGGTGGCGGGCATAGAGAACTCCTTGGGGCAGGCGAGGTGGTGCGGCCAGCAGCTTCGCTTGGCGCCGGGCGAGGTCGATGCTCGTCGTGCATCGACGACCGGCCCAGCGCCCCGCGGGCGAAGATGCGCGCAAGCCAGACCGCCCGGCCCCTCTTCGAGGCCGGGCGGTTATTGTATGCCGTCTGGTGCCGGAGGAGGGACTCGAACCCTCACGCCCTTACGGACCTGGGATTTTAAGTCCCATGCGTCTGCCGATTCCGCCACTCCGGCACGGCTTTGGCTGTTGATACGCCTCGCGAGGCCCGGCCCAATACCCAGTTCTGCGGGTCACGGACCCGCCGAGTCGGGCTGGAAACTCACATTATGCATGAACGCACTGGGGGCACATTTCGCCATTCCCACGTCCGGAACGGTCGAAGTGCTGCCGTTCTCCCCCCTCCTCCCGTCTCCGCCTGCCGTTTGGCGGAGTACAAGCGGCTCGAAGAGACGCCGAGAGGGGGGCCGGGGGGGTGAGGCGGCGTGAATCGGCGCCCGCCCGGAACCTGCATAATGTGAGTGGAAAGCCCGATCCCGCCTTGCGGGACGGCTGCGAACGGCTCTTCGGCCAGGCCCCTAGCCCTCCGCGTCCTCCGTCGGCTGCAGCGGCGCCGGATGCAGCAGGTCGTAAAACAGCCTCATCCAGCGCTGTAGCTCCTCCACCGTGCGGTTCGTCCGTATCGTGACGACGAAGGCGCCCTCCCGCCACGAGGCGGTGCGGATACCCTTGACGTCCACGAGACGGGCCCTCTGCTTGCTGGCCAGCCCGAAGGACTGCGCATCCGCGGCGCGCTCGACCATCAGCGGCAAGTCGGGCTTGGGATCCTCCGCGGCCATGAGGGTATCCAGGAAGGCCTCGGCTTCGGCCTCACTGCGCCACCAGAAGATGGCCAGGTCCAGCTCGCCGGGGGCCACGGCGCTATTGCGCAGAGCCTCGCCGGCCGGGGCCGTCTCGGGCAGCGTCACCTGCGGCCACAGCTCGGAGATCTGACCTATCTGTGGCTGCTCGGAATTGGCCACCAGGCCGCAGATGCCGTACAACTCACGGGCGGCGGCGATGGCGCGCTCCCTGTCCAGCGGCGGGGGCCCCGCCGGCCCCGGCTCGATGGGAAGCTGCAGGCCCGTCCAGGCCTTCCAGATCGTCTCATCGCCGGGCAGCCGGAATTCCACATCCAAGGTGACCTCATAGGTGCCCGCCTCGCGGTAGACGTGGGGCGCCTCGGCCAGCTCGTCGAACTGGCGCTCCATACCGTCACCGAAGTTCCAGGTGGCACTGACCACTGTGGCCGCGGACCCGCTCAGGGTGCTGAGCTCCGGGGTGAAGGAGTACCAGAGCTTGGGCAGCGCCTCGCGGTGCTGATGCTCCTTGAAGACCACCCAGCCCACGGTCTTGGTGCCGTCCAGAATGCCTCCGGTCTTGTTGTCCAGATCGTACAGGTAATCCAGGCGGCCGTCGGAGTCCTCGTCGTGGCCCATGCAGTCATAGAAGCCGTTCTGGTCCATGTCACGGAGGAACTTGTCGGGCCGACCGTCGCCGTCTGAGTCGACGATCATCTGATCCCACTTGTCGTCCGCGAACTGGCCCTGGACCACGGTGTCCAGGGTGCCGTCGTTGTTCATGTCGAAGCCGTAGACCCAGAACTTCCTGTCCTTGCGGGGGTCGCGCAGCGTCACGCTGAAGGGGACCATCGCCGCTCCGGCTCCGGGCTGGAGGACCACATCGATGTAGCTGCCGTCATCGTGCCGATAGATCTTCATGTCGACGACGCCGTCGGCGTTCAGGTCTTCCTCGCGTACGAGGCTGGAGGCCTCTTCGTGGATCTTGTTCATGAAGTTGGTCCAGATGGCCGCCGATGGCAGGGCATCTGGAGGAAAGGCCCAGAGCGCGCAGGGAAGCCAGAGTGCGAAGAGGGCGAGGGCGGCGGTGAACCACCGGCTCGCCCGACGGAGAGTGCGTCCACTGCTGTTGCTGGCCGGCATACACATTACCCCTCGGTGCGAGTTCGTTCGGTGGGGCGAATCCCGGAGCCGCGCGCAGTCGTCGCGGACGGGCAGTTGCCGCTCGATGGGCGGAAGCGCACGGTCGACTTCTGAGGGCGGCACCACAGAGTCTTCTGACGCCCGATCCTACCGCCATGTTTCGTCGCGCGCAGGCCGGCACCTTCTTGTTGGGTCCGACACAGGAAAGCGACCGGCCGTGAGCCGGTCTGGCGGTGCGGAAACGGCCCGTCGTCGCGGCTGCGGGCCGCGCAGCGCCCCCGAGACCGCTGGAGGCGGCCAGGCTGAGCGCCGCGGAGGACGGGCCGGCGTGGACCTGCGGTCCTGCGCCGCGCCCGCGGACGCTCGGAGACGCCGACGCCCAAAGGCCGCGAGCAATGAAAATGGAGGCGGCAACGGGAGTCGAACCCGTGAATAGCGGTTTTGCAGACCGCCGCCTTAGCCACTTGGCTATGCCGCCCCCGGGAAGGGAGAGCGCCGCTGCGATCGGCGCATTCGTATGAGTCGAAAAGCGGGCCGGGACGATCCCGGCCCGCTTTTCTCGTTATTTGGAGCGGGAAACGAGACTCGAACTCGCGACCTTCTCCTTGGCAAGGAGGCGCTCTACCAGCTGAGCTATTCCCGCTGCTATATCTGCCATGCGTAGGCAATTGTCAACCGGTGCAAACCGGAGATCGGACATCTGGAGCGGGAAACGGGATTCGAACCCGCGACCCTTAGCTTGGGAAGCTAATGCTCTACCAACTGAGCTATTCCCGCTTTGGTACGCTCACTTGGCTCCCCACGGCCCAAGCTGTCTATCTGGTGGGCGGTGCAGGACTTGAACCTGCGACTTCTACCGTGTGAAGGTAGCGCTCTTCCAGCTGAGCTAACCGCCCATCCGAGATCGCCACTCCCGCACCGCTGAGCCGTCGGGGTTTGTGTTGGTGCCGAGGGCGGGATTTGAACCCGCACACCCGTAAAGGGCACTAGCCCCTCAAGCTAGCGTGTCTGCCAGTTCCACCACCTCGGCGGTGCGCAGCATTATAAGCAAACGGCCCTATCAAGTCAAGGTCTTTGTTGCCCCAATGCGGCGTCGACGACCTGCCGGTCCGGCGCGGACCGTTATCTTAGCGCAACATCGGCCCTGCGTCAACCACACCCGCGTCTCGGGTGCCGTAGGTCCCGTCTCGGTCCCCCGGCCGCTTGCAACCGGGAGCGATACCGCAGCGATATTTGC
>CAYRFY010000299.1:0-9334 GCA_964423635.1 uncultured Armatimonadia bacterium
CAAGACCGCAAGGTAGGGCGCACCGCGAACGCCAATGACCGCAACCGTGCTCGGGGAGCCCCCGTGCCCGCGGTCTTCCAAGACCGCAAGGTAGGGCGCACCGCGAACGCCAAGGACCGCAACCGTGCGCGGGCCGCCTCCGTGCCCGCGGGTCTCCAGGCCCGCAAGGTAGGGCGCACCGCGCACGCCAATGACCGCAACCGTGCTCGGGGAGCCCCCGTGCTCGGCCAACGGCCCACAACAACGACTGGCGGGCCTGGAGCCCCGCCGGCACGGTGGTTCTCAACAGGGTCTACCGACGACCACGATAGGTGCCGGGCCAACGGCCAACGGCCCACTACAACGACTGGCGGGCCTGGAGCCCCGCCGGCACGGTGGTTCTCAACAGGGTCTACCAACGACCACGATAGGTGCCCGGCCCACGCCCAACGCCCAACGTCACACAACAACGACCGGCGGGCCTGGAGCCCCGCCGGCACGGAGGTTCTCGAGACTGTCTACCAACGACCACGATAGGTGCCCGACCAACGACCAACGGCCAACCTGGCAGACCAGCTCCGCTCCATCAGCACATTGACAGGTGCCGGCCTTCGTCCCTATCATCTGAGCACGTACGCCACCGCGCTCGACAGGAGGAACCAAGACATGTCCTGCCCGGCACCCCCCGAGGATCCCATGCGCTGCGAGGTCTGCGGCCGCGCCTCCGCCCCCCGGGCCATCTGTAAGGCCTCCGAGGCCCTCAGCAACCTGTTCGCCCAGGTCGAGGCCGACGTGCCAGACGGTTGCTCCCGAACACTGCCCGACACCCAGTCCGTCGTGCAGGCCCTGGACTGCCTGCGCCAGTGCATGTTCCCCGCCCGCTGGCTGTCGGAGGTCACCGAGTGCGACTTGTTGTCCATGTTCATCCAGGAGCGCCTGAGTCTCGCCTATCCGCGGCTGCTGGCCGCGGTCAAGCGGGCCCTGCGTTACCGCTGGATGAGCGAGTTTGCCAAGACCTCGGGCAAGGCCACCGTGCTGGACGACGTCGACGCCGAGGCGCAAAGCATCCTGGGTCAGTTCCTGGCCCGCCTCCCTGTGGTGCGCGAACTGCTGATCGAGGATGTGAAAGCCGCCTACCGCGGCGACCCGGCCGCACATTCCTACGCCGAAGTCATG
This sequence comes from uncultured Armatimonadia bacterium, assembly GCA_964423635.1. Lineage (GTDB taxonomy): Bacteria > Armatimonadota > Zipacnadia > Zipacnadales > JABUFB01 > CAYRFY01. Next base: position 1,156 of record CAYRFY010000299.1, read on the forward strand.
GTCAGCTACCCATGCATCTCGGCCATCACCACCCACCGCATCGCCCATGAACTGTACCGGCTCGATGTCCCCATTGTCCCCCGCATCATGAGCGAAGTCGCCCATGCCGAGACCGGAATCGACATCCATCCCGGCGCACAGATCGGCGCCAGCTTCTTCGTCGACCACGGGACGGGTGTGGTAGTCGGTGAGACCACCACCATCGGCGACAACGTCAAACTCTACCAGGGCGTGACCCTGGGGGCCAAGAGCTTCCCGGTGGACGAAAACGGCTTCCCGGTCAAGGACATCAAGCGCCACCCGACGCTGGAGGACGATGTCGTGGTCTATGCCGGGGCCACGATTCTCGGCGGCGACACGGTGATCGGCAAAGGCTCGGTCATCGGCGCCAATGTGTTCCTCGCCGAATCCGTGCCCCCGAGCTCGACGGTGACCCAGAAGCACCCCGAACTGCGGGTGCGCTGACCCGCGAGTCCCACAGGCTCCAGGCCCATTGGTACGCCACAGGCCGAGCCCTCTCCGGAGGCCCGCCCTGTGGCGCTGCGGGCAGGAATTGCAGGCCCCGCCAACGAAGCCTCCCCCCTGTCGTGCCGCGCCCAGCGTTATCCGGAGGTCCTCGCATGAGCAGCCACAAGGTCCGCATGGCCGTGATCGGAGTTGGCTCCTGGGCCAACCGCGTCCATATCCCGCAGATACTCTCCCATCCCGGCGCAGAGCTGGTGGCGCTGTGCGCCCGTACCCAGGAGAAGCTTCAGGCCGCCGGGGAGCAGTTCGGCATCTCGGCACTCTACACCGACTATCGGCAGTTGCTGGCTCGGGACGACCTGGACGCCGTCACCATCAGCACCACCCACAACGCCCACTTCGAGATCGCCCGGGCGGCGCTGCAAGGCGGACGCCATGTGTTTTCGGAAAAGCCCCTGGCCGTCGACTCAAAACAGAGCGGCGAGCTGGCCGCACTCGCCGAGCAGACGGGGCTCAAGACCATGGTGGCCTTCACCAACCGCTGGGTCCCCGAGGCCATGCACGCCAAACAGCTCCTGGAGCAGGGCTTCTGTGGCGAGACCTTCCACTACAATGTCTGCCAGCTCGCCAGTTACGGCCGTCCCGGAGGCAACTGGATGTGGCGGGCCGACCCTTCCCTGGCCGGCGGTGGCGTCCTGTACGATCTGGGCTGCCACAACATAGATCTGGCTATGTGGCTCAATGGGCCGATAGCAGCGGTCTGCGCGACTCTCAAGAATGTCTCTCCCCGGCGGCCCAGAGGCGACGAGCTGCTCCCTACCGCCGCCGACGACACCGATGCCTTCATCGCCCGGTACGCCGACGGCTCCCAGGGCATCTTCCACATAAGCTGGACCTCTACCGGCGACCGCATCATGCGTCACGAGATCGCCGGCCGTGACGGCCTGCTGATCCTGAATCTGTACCACGATGTGTGGCTCAACCGCCTGGCCGGGTGCAGGGCGGGGGAGACCGACGCCACGCCCCTGACCCCGCCCGACGAGCTACAGGGGGTGATCCCCCGGGACGTGGAGACTGAGGAGCAGCGCCGCGTGGCGCACGAGGCCTTCCTGCTCAAGGCACCCAGCCTTGTGCGCGCCTTCATCGACTGCATCGCCAACGACACCGAGCCAACGCCCAGCTTCGCCGACGGACATGCGACGCAGCAAGTGATGGATGCCATCGTGCGCAGCGACCGTGAGCAAAGGTGGGTCGACGTGGGGGAGGAGTAGCGGACCGGGGAGAGCCGTGCCGTCGTTCCTGTCTGCGGGAAGGGGAATGCCGCATGCCGGATCGTCAAGATCGACGGGAGTTCCTGCGCCGCACCGCCCTGGGGGCCGCGGGAGCCGCCATGGGCTCCGGGCTGCTGGCCGCGCGCCCGGTCCGGGCCGCCGACAGGCGGCCTAACGTCCTGTTCATCCTCACCGACGACCAGCGGTATGACGCCATGAGCTGTGTGGGCTACCCGGACTGGCTGCGGACCCCGAATATGGATCGCATCCGCCACGAGGGCGCCCTGTTCTCCAACGCCTTCGTGACCATCTCCCTTTGCTCCCCCAGCCGTGCCTGCTTCCTCACCGGCTGCTATGCCCACACCCACGGTGTGCGCACCAATGAGACCAACGACCCCGACCCGGCGCTGCCCACCTTTCCCCGGGTGCTGCAGCAGGCGGGATACGACACCGGCTTCATCGGCAAGTGGCACATGGCGCCCAAGGCCGATCCGCGACCGGGGTTCGACTACTGGCTCAGCTTCCTGGGCCAGGGCCGGTATGAGGACCCGCCGCTCAACGAGAATGGCCGCGAGTTCCGGGCCGAGGGGTACATGACCGATCTGCTCACCGGGTATGCCCTGAGGTTCCTGGAGCGGGACCGCAGCGGTCCATTCTGCCTCTACCTCTCCCACAAGGCCGTGCACGGCCCCTTCACTCCCGCCCAGCGCCACAAGGACCTCTATCCGGACGCCGAAATCCCCAGGCCCGCCGGCTTCGACGACACATTCCGCGACAAGCCCGAATGGATCCGAGCCGGGTTCGTGCGGGGAGCAAGGGCCGAGCAGTGGCGCAAGAACCGGGACATGCCCGTGCCACCGGAGCTGCCCCCGGGCGAATGGGACCCCAAGAGCAAGGGCCGCATCGACTACTATCGCTGTCTGGCCGCCGTGGACGAAGGGATCGGTCAGATCCTGGATGCCCTGCGGGACAAAGGCGAGCTGGACAATACCGTCATCATCTTCGCCGGCGACAACGGGTACTTCCACGGCGAGCATCGCCGTGGAGACAAACGCCTGATGTACGAAGAGTCCCTGCGCATCCCGATGACCATCCGCTATCCGGCGCTGGTGAAGCCGGGCTCCACGGTGGATGACATGGTGTTGAACATCGACGTGGCCCCGACTCTCATCGATCTGGCCGGCCTGGCCGTGCCCCCCACAGTGCAGGGACTGTCGATGAGACCTCTGCTGGCGGGCGAGAGCACCCGATGGCGTTCCTCATTCCTCTACGAGTACTTCCAGGAAGGCTGGCTGCCGGGCATTCCCACCATGCTCGGTGTCCGCACCCGGCGGCACAAGTTCATCACCTATCCGCAGCTAGAAGACCTGGACGAACTGTACGACCTCCAGGCCGACCCGCTGGAGTTGACCAACCTGGCCGTCGACCCCGCCCACGATGGGCTCGAGACGCAACTGCGGGACGAGCTGCACCGCCTGCTGGAAGCCACCGAGTATCGGGAGCCCCCGCGGCCTAACGCCCGAGTGCCGCTGCAGTTGGTCCTGGCCTACGATTTCGACCAAGACGAAGCGGGGCAGGCTGTGGACAGGTCCGGCAACGGTAACGTGGGAGCAATCACCGGTACGGAGCTGGTGGATGGGGAGAGGAACAAGGCGCGCAGCTTCAGCCACCAGGACTTCATCCAGGTGGCCAAGTCTCAGAGCCTCAACTGCGCGGGCAAGCCCCTCACCGTGATGGCCCGTGTCAGGCCGCAGAGCAAGGATGGCGTGATCCTCGCTCGCGGCGGTCAGTCCCACGGCTACGCCCTGTACCTGGACGCCGGGCGCCCCACCTTCGCCGTGCGTCTCAGCGGCGGGCTCGCGGCGGTCAGCGGACCGGTGCTGCCGGATGGGTGGGTGCATCTCGCCGGTGTCATCACGGCCGATGCGGTGCTGAAGCTCTACGTGGACGGCAGGCCGGTGGACAGCGCGGAACTCCCCGGATTCCTGGCCCGGGACCCCAACGAGGACCTCCAGGTCGGGATGGACAGAGGCACGTTGGTGGGCGACTACGACGAGAACAACGGTTATTCGGGGCTCATTGGCGAGGTGGCCGTCTACGCGGGCGCAATGCCCGAGGAGCAGATTGCCGCGGAAAGCCCGTAGCCCCCGGCCCGCGGCTGCCTCCCGTCGGTGTCGGCCCCGTGGCTCGCCGGTCTGAAGCCCCGTCATTTCCCTTGCCGGCGGTTTCCTGGAGCGGTGGTACGTCGCCCTCGCGCCGCCGGTATTGTCGCCATCATGGGCCGTGTCCACTTCGGCAGGCATAGAGCTCACATGATGCATCAACGCACTGGAGCCAAATCCTGCCATTACCGCGTCCGGAACGGTCGAAGTGCTGCCGTTCTCCCCCCTCATCCCGTCGCCCGCGGGTGTTTGCGGGCGTAAGGGAGAGGGGGGCTGGGGGGGTGAGGCGACGTGAGTCGGCGTCTGCCAATTACCTGCATAATCTGAGATAGAGGGCCGACCATGGGAACCGAAGCCGGCGACAGACTGTTTGCCGATGACATCCTCACCAAGCGCGAACGGGTGGAGCGGACACTGCTGCACCGGCCCGTGGACAGGGTGGCGCTGCACGACCAGGTCAGCTACAATCCCGGTGTGGTCGCCTGCTACACCGGGCGTCCGGTGCAGGGCTTTGCCTACACCTACGACGACGTCTGCACCGTGATCCGCAATACCCTGGACGCCTGCTTCCCGCCCGTCGCGCCCCGGGGGACCGGGCGAATCACCACCCCCGACGGCTTCGTCATCCAGCATGACAACTGGACGAGTTGGACGGTGAGCCGTCCCTTCTCCGACGTCGCGGGAGCCCGGGAGTGGGTCCTGCGGGCCACGGAGAGCATTCGCCGTCGAAGCCGCGATGCCGAGGCAGCCCGGCCGGCCTTCCGCGAGCAGATGCAGGCCCTGCAAAGCAAGGTCGGGGGAACGGTGATCATCGACACCGGCAGCCAGGTGGGGCTCTGCTCCTGCTGGTCGCAGGTGGGCTTGGCGCTATTCGCGTACCTGTACGAGGACGATCCGGAGTGCGTGTCGGAGTTCATCGAGGCCGAGACGGACTACCAGGTCTGGCGCGCCGGAGCCATCGGCGACCCCGAGCTGTCTCCGGTGATCCTCATCGCCGACGACTTCGCCACCAAGCAGGGGCCCATCTTCAGCCCGGGCTTCCTGCAGGCCGAGCACTTCCCGCGGCTCCAGCGACTGGTCGAGGCGTGGCACGGCGCAGGGCTGAAAGTGCTCTACCACAGCGACGGCAACTGGAAGGCCGTGATCCCCCAACTCGTGGAATGCGGGGTCGACGGCTTCTACTGCCTCGAGCCGGCCGTCGGAATGGATATCGTTCAGCTTGCCGGTGAATGGCCCGGTCACGTGTGGGCGGGGGGGGTGGATGGGGTCGACCTGATGGAGCGCGGCGATCCTGAACGGGTGCGGGCCGAGGTCAGGCGCCAGATTCAGCAGACCGACGCTCTGCACCGCGGCGGAGTGTTCATCGGCACTTCCAGCGAGATCAACCCGCAGGTGAAGGCCGACAACTACGTTGCCATGGTGGAGGCCGTCGGCGAGCTGCGGAACACGAGACTGCGCTAGGTGCACCGCCGTCCGGCCTATCGGTGGGCGGTCGTGGCGCGGCCTCGGATCCCGGCGGCGAGGTGTCGTTCGCCGCCGCCTCGCGGCCTGCGGCGTGCCAACCATGAGCGGGAGCCCAGACCCATGCTGACTCACACCTTCGTTCATGTGCCCAAGGTCGGCTATGTTACCGAGCAGCGCCTGTGGGGGGCCGGAGCGGAGACCTGGATGGACGCCCTGGCGCTGCCGGGGCCGCCGGGCGGCTTCTCCGCCGGACGCTGGGAGCTGCTGTGTGATACGCTGCAAAGCTCCCTGCTCAGCCTTCAGTCCGGAGACCACCGCTACTTCTGTGGCTGCCTGCACCCGCGCGACCACTGGCGGGCCTACCCGGAGTTTCGTTCGCGCGTGGCATACCTGGACATCGAGACCGACGGCCTGGACAGCCATAACCAGGTGACCGTCGTGGGCGTTTATGATGGCCGGCGCACGCGGTCATATGTGGCCGGTGAGAACCTGGATCAGTTCGCCGAGGACATCGGCCGCTTTGCGGTGCTGGTCACCTTCAATGGGGCCACTTTCGATCTTCCCTTCCTACGCCGTAGGTTCGGGAACATCTTCGATCAGCTCCACGTGGACCTGCGGTTCGGCCTGGCCAGGCTGGGCCTGCACGGCGGCCTGAAGGTCATCGAGCGGCGTCTGGGCCTGCAACGAGGCGAGGACATCGCGGACATCAGCGGCGAGGACGCCGTGCGGCTCTGGCACGAGTATCGTCGCGGCAGCGGCGAGGCCCTGCAATTGCTGCTTCAATACAACCGGGCGGATGTGGAGAATCTGGAGCCCTTGATGGAGATCGCCTATCGTCGGCTATGGGAGCACGCCGGCGGCAAGGTGATGGGAGACAGGGACTGAATTGTCACTCCGCAACCGTCTGTTTGCCCCGACGCGGCGCCTGATCGGCGCCGCGTTTGTGATGGATTTCAGCGCCGCCATGGTGGGCCTGGCCCTGCAGAACCTCGGGGTCTATGTGCTCAATGCCCCCAACAGCGTACTGGGCCTGCTACCGGCGCTTTCATCGCTAACATACATGCTCAGTTGCATGATCTCCGGCTCGATTTCGGATCGCTTTGGCCGGAGACGCTGTGCGGTGGTGGGGTGCCTGGGTATGGCCCTAACATGGGCCCTGACACCCAACGTGGGCCCATGGCAGCACGTGCTGTGGGTGGTGCCCTTCTCCGGGATCGCCCTGTCGCTGTTCTGGCCCTCCATCCTGGCCTGGATGGCGGAGTACACCACCGGTGGCCGCAAGCAGCTCACCCGCAACATCGGTCTGTTCAATATCATGTGGTGCAGCGGCTTCATGGTCGGCCCGGTGGTCACGGGCTACCTGTGGCCGATCAGCCACGGACTGGCGTTCTACGTGCCGGCGGCGGTGGTGCTCGGCCTGGTCGTGGTGATCGTGACGCTGCCCCGGGCCCAAGCCGAGAGCAGCGATGTAGGTGAAGCAGCCGGCGACGGCAGTGAGGATACAGGGCTGTTTCTGGCCATCGCCCGCATCGGCGGCTTCGCCATCTGGTTCACCACCGGGGCCGTCAGTGCATTCTTTCCAAAGATCGGGGAGATGCTCTCCCTGCCCACCGAAGTGGTGGGATGGCTGCTGTTTGTCTTCCGGGCCGGGCAGGTGGCGGTGTTCATCTACGCCAGGTACGGACAGAGATGGCAATACAAGCTGTGGCCGCTCTTGCTGGTGCAGGGAGGAGCCGCCGCGGCCTCGCTGGTGGTGGCCTCGACCCAGAACGTCGGCGCCTTCGCGGCGGCCTTCGTCATGCTGGGGATCAACGCCGGACTGGCATATGTCAGCGCGCTTTTCTACGCACTCCACGGTAGGCAGGAGGGCAAGGGGCGTTCCAGCGGGTTCCATGAGGCGGTGGTTGGCAGCGGGGTGTTCATGGGGCCGTTGGTGGGGGGCCTGGTGGCTCAGTACGTCAACGTACGCGCCCCGTTCGTGGTATGCGCAGGCGTCTTGCTGCTGGCCACGGCGGTGCAGCTAATGCTGACGGCCAGGGGCCGCAGGCGGCGCCTGATGGCGGCGCCTGCCGGGGCGCAGTAGTCGCCGTCGTGTGAACGGCGGGTGCTCTTTGTTTCCGCGGCGTCTGGAAAAACCCGGTTGACAGTCGTGTGCGGGATGGGTAGTATAGCGGCCTTGCCTGATGGTGGGGCAGTGGTCGGGGTGGTCGGGGTTGGAAAAAGGGGGTTGACGGATGTGGTTGGGGTGGCTATACTGACGAGCCTTGCCGGGGGTTACCGGGGCGGGTGTTAATGGGGGGGCTTGAAAAAAGGGTCTTGACAGGCGTGGTGGATGTCTGGTATCTTCTAAGACCCAGCGGTTAGTGGGCGCGATCTTTGAAAACTAAATAGCGTGACGAATGAACCAGCCAGGTTCTTGGTGATTTGAACTCCGGCGTCGGTCGTTGGCCGGCGTACGGGGCTGTCGTCTTTTTCGATGGAGAGTTTGATCCTGGCTCAGGACGAACGCTGGCGGCGTGCTTAATGAATGCGAGTCGAACGAGAACCGAGTGAAGCTTTCGGGTGGATCTCGGGGAGAGTGGCGAACGGGTGAGTAACACGTGGGTAACCTGCCTCCAAGACGGGGACAACAGTGGGAAACTGCTGCTAATACCCGATATACTGTTGGCGCACAAGTGCTGACAGGAAAGTTCCGGCGCTTGGAGATGGGCCCGCGGCCGATTAGCTTGTTGGTGGGGTAATGGCCTACCAAGGCGACGATCGGTAGCCGACCTGAGAGGGTGACCGGCCACACTGGGACTGAGACACGGCCCAGAC
>CAYRFY010000300.1:0-1018 GCA_964423635.1 uncultured Armatimonadia bacterium
CGCCACCGAGAGCGGCGATCTGCCGGCGACCTACGGTCGGTACGCCCGGGACCTGTGGGCCATGGGCATGTACGGCACAGGGGCGCTACCGGGTGTGGTGCTGGTCAACTCCTGCGCCTTCGACGGCGTGGCCTTTGACCCCGTCCGCCGCAGCCGCTGCGAGGAGGAGGGGCGCGCGGTTGCCGCAGTGCTGGCCGAGTTCCTGCGCTCCCACTTCCCGGGCTTTTCGACCGCACACCTCTTGGACACGGCCGCCGAGCTGGGGGTACGGCTGAGCAGAAGGCTCCTGGGCCGTCACGTGCTGACCGGCGAGGAGTACCGCGGGGGCCTGCGATTCGCCGACACGGTGGGGCGCACGACGGAGGTGGACCGGAGCGGCCCGGCGCCGACGCGGTACGCGCGGGGCGGGGAGATCCCGCTGCGCTGCCTGCTGGCGGATTGGCCGTCCAACGTGATCTGCGGGTCGGGCAAGAGCGCGTGCACCGATCCCGCCGGGCTCCTGCGCGGCCAGGTCGGCTGCATGGTGATCGGTGAGGCCGCGGGCGCGGCGGCCGCGCTGGCGGCCGCGAGATCGGTGGCGCTCAACGAGCTGGACCCCGACGTCTTGCGCAGGCACCTGCGGGCCGCGGGCGTTGATCTGGGCGACTGAGTCGGGGCACCCGTGGTGCAGTGCTCCCTGCGGGCGCCGCCACCGTGCCGGCACCCACGCTCGCCTGATGGAGCGAAGAGCTCACTCGATGCACCGAGGACAACCCGCCAACTGAAGGAGCGTCTGTCCATGGTTTCTGAACTGCTGTGCCTGCTGGTGCTGCTATGCCTGGCCATGGCCGGCCCGGCCACGGGCAAGTCGACGATCTACGTCTCGAAGCTGGGAGATGACTCGGACGGGTCCTCCTGGGCGAAGGCCTACACCACGATCCAGGCGGCCCTGGATGCGGTGCCGGACGACGCCGGAGGGCACAGGATCGTCGTCCGCCCGGACACGTACTTCGAGGCCATGTTGTGGACCGCCCACCGG